>JBOGVL010000055.1:0-11612 GCA_050692535.1 Actinomycetota bacterium
GCTCGGGGCGGGCGCGCGGCGGGTGTGCCTGCTCACGGCGGCCCGCGCGGCGTCGGGAGCGGCCGCGGACCTATACTCGGCTGCGGGCTCGCGTCCGGGTCTGTGGTTGCCCGGGGAACCGCTCCCCGGTAGTCGAAGCCAGCCGCGGGCGAAACGACCCACGTAAGCCGACCCTTGGTCGGTGAGCATGGCGCGGTTTAGATGTAAGTCCTGCCTCGGTGGGGGAGACCTCTCCGGGAGAGGGTGCGAAGCCTGCCGGTGGCCGGCGATCACCCCGGCAGGCGGGTGTGGGGGCAAAGACCAGGTCAGCCGGACGCGCGCCCAACACCTCGTGCCGAGCGCGGAGCGCGGCGAGGAGGACGGATGGAGCTGTACCTCAAGGGGCGCGGCACCCGGATCACCGAACGCCTCCGGCAGGCGGCCGATCACAAGCTGGCGCGGCTCGAACGGATGGAGCCCAAGCTCACGCGCCTGGAGATCGTGCTGATCTCCGAACGGAACCCGCGGCAGGGCGGGGCCCGGAGGGTCGAGGCCGCGGCCGACATGCCGCGCAAGACCTTCCGCGCCCACGCGGACGCCAAGGAGGTCGAGGCCGCGCTCGATCTCGTCGCCGAGAAGCTCGAGCGCCAGATTCGGGATCACCACAAGAAGCGGCGCGCTCGGCTGCTCGCGGGTGCCAGTCGCGTAAAATCCGCCCAGGCGACCACGGAGCGGGAGCCCGAGGAGTGATCCTCCAGACCCCGCGAGGAGACCGACGAGCGTGACCGAGAAGACCGAGTCGACGGAGCCGGCGAAGCGGCCCGAGCAGGCCGAGCGCCTCCGGGTGCTCGTCTGCGATGACCACGCGTTGTTCCGTCGCGGCCTGCAGATGGTCCTGGACCAGGAGCCGGATCTGGAGCTGGTGGGTGAGGCGTCGGACGGCGTCGAGGTGGTGGCGCGGGCGCAGGAGCTGATGCCCGACGTGATCCTCATGGACGTCCGGATGCCGAAGAAGTCGGGCATCGAGGCGGCGAGCGAGATCAAGGACACGCTCCCGCACGTGAAGATCCTGATGCTGACGATCTCCGACGAGGAGGCCGACCTCTACGAGGCCATCAAGGCGGGGGCCTCGGGCTACCTCCTGAAGGAGATCCCGATCGAGGAGGTGGCCGACGCGATCCGCTCGGTCTGGGCCGGGCAGTCGCGGATCAGCCCGTCGATGGCGAGCAAGCTCCTCACCGAGTTCGCGGCCATCAGCAAGGCCTCGGAGGAGAAGCCGCAGATGCCGGCGCCCCGGCTCACCGATCGCGAGATGGAGGTCCTCGGCCTCGTCGCCCAGGGTCTCAACAACCGCGACATCGCCAAGCAGCTCTACATCTCCGAGAACACGGTGAAGAACCACATCCGCAACATCCTCGAGAAGCTGCACCTGCACTCGCGCATGGAGGCGGTCGTCTACGCCGTGCGCGAGAAGATGATCGAGATCAGTTGAGCGTGGCGTCGGACCCGACGATCGAGGCCGCGCGGTCGATCGTCGAGGGACGGCTCGCCGCGATCCGGGCGGGTCTGGGCGGTGCCTCGACGGAGTCGCTGAACTGGCGTCCCGCGGGACCGGACTCGAACTCGATGGCCGTGCTGACCGTCCACGCGCTGTCCAGCACGCGGTTCTGGCTGAGCCTGGCCGAGGACGCGCCCCCGGCGGACCGCGACCGCGACTCGGAGTTCCGCACCGAGGTCGCTGGCCTCGATGAGCTGCTCGCGTTCGTGGATCGTGTGGAGCCCGACATCCGGGCGGCCCTGGACGGCGGGGCGGGCTACGACCCCGGAGCGCGCCGCGAGGCGAAGGACGTCACGGCCGCCTGGGCGCTCCTGCACGCCGTCGAGCACCTGGGGGAGCACGTGGCCCATCTGGAGCTCACCCGCCAGCTCTGGGGCCGGGCCGGCGGAGGGCCGGGATAGCGGACCGGGCCACGGGGATGGAGACGGACCCCGAAGTGGACGCCTGGTTCGAGGCGCTCGATCATCCGCTCAAGGACGTGATGCTGGACGTCCGCCGCGCAGTGCTGGCCTCGGACCGGCGAGTCGGCGAGTGCATCAAGTGGAAGAGTCCGACCTTCACGTTCGAGGGCAACATCGCGAGCATCGACCCGAAGGCCAAGTCACACGTTCAGCTGATGTTCCACCAGGGCGCGAAGCTCCCGGGTGCGCACCCGGCGCTGGAAGGGGGCGGCGGGACCGTCCGATATCTGCGGTTCGCGGACCGAGCGGACGTCCGAGCCAAGCGCGCCGATCTGCGTGCCGCGATCCGCGCCTGGATCGCCATGAAGACCACGTAGGGGGCTTCCGAGGGATCCGGGGGGCTTGGGTACGATAGGGAGTCGAGACCTCGACCCCCCGAAAGGCAGCCCGTTGGTCATCCAGAAGATCGGCTCGTTCGGAGAAGGCCGCCGGCTCAAGGAGCTCCAGCGGCTCGTTGGGGTCGTCACCACGTTCGAGCCCGAGGTCGAGGAGCTCGCGGACGAGCAGCTGCGCGACAAGAGCGTCGAGTTCCGGCGCCGCCTCGCCGAGGGAGAGACGCTCGACGACATCCTCGCGGAGGCGTTCGCCTGCGTGCGCGAGGCGGCCCGGCGGACGATCGGGCAGCGTCACTTCGACGTCCAGGCGCTGGGTGGGATCGTCCTGCACCAGGGCGCGATCGCCGAGATGAAGACCGGTGAGGGCAAGACGCTCACCTCCACGATGCCGGCGTACCTCAACGCGCTGTCGGGCCGGGGCGTGCACATCGTCACCGTGAACGACTACCTCGCCAAGCGAGACTCGGAGTGGATGGGCGGGATCTACCGGGCGCTCGGCGTCTCGGTGGGCCTGATCCAGGCGCAGATGAGCCCCGGCGACCGCCGGCCGGCCTACGACGCGGACATCACCTACGGGACCAACAACGAGTTCGGGTTCGACTACCTGCGCGACAACATGGCGATGCGGGTGGAGGACATGGTCCAGCAGCGAGGCCACGCCTTCGGCATCGTCGACGAGGTCGACTCGATCCTCATCGACGAGGCCCGAACCCCGCTGATCATCAGCGGGATGGTGGCGGACTCGGCCAAGTGGTATCAGACGTTCGCCCGGCTGGTTCCGCGCCTGCGTCGAGACGACGACTACGAGGTCGACGAGGCCAAGCGCACGGTCGCCGTGAACGAGTCGGGGGTCGCGAAGGTCGAGGAGGCGCTCGGGCTCGACAACCTCTACGAGCACGTGCACACGCCGCTCGTCCACCACCTGCAGAACGCGCTCCGCTCCAAGGAGCTGTACAAGCGCGACGTCGACTACATCGTCACCGGCGGCGAGGTCAAGATCGTCGACGAGTTCACGGGCCGCGTGCTCGAGGGTCGCCGGTACTCGGAGGGGCTCCACCAGGCGATCGAGGCCAAGGAGGGCGTCCGGATCAAGGAGGAGAATCAGACGCTCGCCACGATCACGATCCAGAACTACTTCAAGATGTACGAGAAGCTCGCCGGTATGACCGGGACCGCGAAGACCCAGCTCACCGAGTTCCAGTCCGTGTACGGCCTCGACGTGGTGGAGGTCCCTACCAACCGCGAGATGATCCGCTCGGACGAGCAGGACCTCATCTACAAGACCGAGGACGCCAAGTGGAACGCCGTCGTCGAGGACCTCGTCGAGCGTCACGAGAAGGGCCAGCCGGTCCTGGTCGGGACGGTCTCGATCGAGAAGTCCGAGACGCTCTCCGGCTACCTCAACCGTCGCGGCGTCCCCCACCACGTCCTCAACGCGAAGAACCACGAGAAGGAGGCGATGATCGTCGCCCAGGCGGGCCGGATCGGCGCGGTCACCGTGGCCACCAACATGGCCGGCCGGGGCGTCGACATCCTGCTCGGCGGCAACCCCGAGTACCTCGCCCGTCAGGAGATGGCCGCCCGGGAGTTCGACAACGACCGATTCCTGCTGTTCGAGATGGACGAGGGCGAACGCGACGAGTACGAGACGGAGTACGAGCCCATCCACCGCAAGCTCAAGCAGCAGACCGACGCCGAGCACGAGGAGGTCGTCGAGGCCGGCGGGCTCTACGTGCTGGGGACCGAGCGCCACGAGTCCCGCCGGATCGACAACCAGCTCCGGGGACGGTCCGGCCGCCAGGGCGACCCGGGCGAGTCGATGTTCTACCTCTCGCTCGAGGACGACCTGATGCGGATGTTCGCCTCCGAGCGGATCGCGTCGATCATGGAGCGGTTCAAGTGGCCCGACGACGAGCCCATCACCGCGAAGATGGTGACGCGGGCCGTCGAGAACGCCCAGCGGCAGATCGAGGAGCTCAACTTCGAGCGCCGGAAGAACGTCCTGAAGTACGACGACGTGATGAACACGCAGCGCCAGGTGATCTACGCCGAGCGCCAGAAGATCCTGAAGGGTGAGGACTTCAAGGAGGACGCGCTCCGGATGGTGGAGGACGTCGTCCGCGCCACCGTGCAGCGCCTCGCGCCGGACGAGGTGTTCAACGAGGAGTGGGACCTGGATCTCATCCTGGCGGGGGTGGGCGAGGTCTATCCGACCCGGATCACCCGTGAGGAGCTCGAGGACATGGTCACCTCGCAGGAGCTCGAGGAGCGGGCGGTCGAGGACGCGCTCGAGCGGTACGAGGAGAAGGAGCAGTCGATCGGGTCGCAGGTGATGCGGCAGCTCGAGCGGATGGTGCTGCTCAACATCACCGACACACGCTGGCGCGAACACCTCTACGAGATGGACTACCTGCAGGAGGGGATCCATCTCCGGGCCTACGGACAGAAGGATCCCCTCACCGAATACCGGCGCGAGGCGTTCGCGATGTTCGAGGAGCTGACGTCCACGATCGCGGACGGATTCGTCCGCTACATCTACCGGGTGGAGCTCGTCCGCCAGGACGAGCCGGCCCGGCCGCGCCCCCAGCGGGTGCAGATGTCCCACGGCGACGAGCAGGCGCCCAACGCCGGGGCGTCGCCGCAGGCGAGGTCGGACAAGGTCCCGCGCAACGCGCCGTGCCCGTGCGGGAGCGGCAAGAAGTACAAGAAGTGCCACGGCGCCACGGTCTGATCGGCCGGTCGACGCAGGGGGTGAGGGGCCGGCCCTGGGCGGCCGGCCCCTCGCATCGGCCGAGAGAGGGGGGTTACCTCACCGGCACTGACCGCACACGAAGCCGTTCACGACGATCGGCTCGTGCGTCACGCTGGATGCGCCGGAGTCGGCGACGGGCCTGGGGTCGGTCCCGCCGGCCGGCCCGGCGTCGGCGGTCGCGAGCGCGAGGGCGATCGCCGTGGCGGAGACGATCACGATCGCCGCAACCACCAACCAGGCCTTCAGCAGATAGCTCCGCTCCACCGGAAGGGCTGCGCTTCTGGTGCTCATCCGATCCACCTCCCGCCTCGCTCCGACTCGCCGAGCGTAGGCCGACGCCCGGCCGGGAGCGGTGGCCGCCGTCACCGGGACCGTGTGACGCTCGACACCACGAGACCCGCCGGGTCCTCATCGACACTGCCCGCAGACCCGGTCGTTCACGAAGATCGGCCGATGCGGCGCCGGCAGCGACATCCCGCCGCCGAGCTCGGTCGGCGTGTTGGCAAACGTGCCGCTCACCGGGATGACCGGCGTCAAAACGATGTGACGCCCGCCGCTCAACTGCTCGTCCGGCCCGCTGCCGAACCTTGTGACGATGTGGCGCCCGCCGCTCAGCTGCTCCTCCGGCGTGGTGGCGAACGTGCCTCCGATCGGCGCCACCGCGGCCCCACCTCGCAGCTCGATGGGCGTGTTGGCCAGCGTGATCTCGGCGGTGCCCGTCTCGGCGACCTCGTGGCCCTCGTCGACGCCGATCGAGACCAGGGCGACGGAGAACGTGGCCACGACGAGCAGCGTGAGCGCCGCCGGGAGCCAGAATGGACGGCCGGTCCTGGCCGGCTGGAGCGTTCCGATCCTGGAGCTCATGGATCCCCTCCCTTCCGCTGGGTCCGTTCGTACCGATCGAAGCGACCGTAGGGCGGCCCCTCGGCGCGGTCGGTGCCGGGAGGTACGTCCCGGGCGTGACGTCGGTCACGACGCCGTTCCCGGTGTGTGACGTGGTCTCGGCTCAGGCGGGCGAGGCCCGTCCGCGGCCCGCGCCGAACGCCACCAGGTCCGCGAAGGCCGAACCGGTGGGCGGCCGCTGCCCCGGGTCCTTCGAGAGCGCCTGCCGGATCGCCCAGGACAGTCCGGGCGGCGTCTCGGGGCGGACCGCCGCCGGCTCCGGCGGCGCCTCGCTGAGGTGTGCGCCGGCAAGCTCGAGCAGGGAGCGGTGGGCGAAGGGCGTTCGCCCCGTGAGGCACTGATACGCCACGCCGCCGAGCGCGTACAGGTCGCTCGCCGCCGTCGCCTCGTCGCCCCGCAGCAGCTCCGGCGCGAGGTAGTCGAGCGTTCCCGTGCCGACGCCCGGGTGCGTGAGGCCGGTGAAGGCGGGCCCTCTCGCGAGGCCGAAATCGACGAGCAAGGCGGACCCGTCCTCCTCGAGCATGATGTTCGAGGGCCTGACGTCCCGATGCACGAGACCGGCCGCGTGCAGCGCGTCGAGGCCCGAGCCGACGTGGGCGACGAGGCGGACCACCTCGTCCACCGGGAGTCGGACCTCGGCCTCGAGCCGTCGCTCCAGGGTCTGCCCGCGGACGAGCTCGACGGCCAGGAACGACCGGCCGTCCGCCTCGCCGGACTCCAGGATCCGGACGAGGTTGCGGTGCTGCACCTCGGCCGCCGCCCGAGCCTCGTGGACGAACCGGCGTCGGAACACGTCGTCGTGCGAGAGCTCGGGGCGCAGGACCCGCAGGGCCACCTGGAGCCCGTCGGGCTCGCGCACGGCCCGGAAGACGGGGCCCATCTCGCCCTCGCCCAGGCGTTCCTCGAGCCGGTACGGGCCGAGTCGTTCCGCGGGGACGGGCTCGCCGGAGGTGATCACGCTCGCGAGGATAGACGCGGCGTCGAATCCGCGCGCGGGTACGATGGGCGACCGGATGAGCGATCACACCGAGCGGCTCGAGGACCTGGCCGAACGCATCGCGGCGGCGAAGGAGTTCCTTTGACGTCGACGGCAAGCGCACCGAGGCGGCCGAGCTGGAGCGGCGGGCCTCCGACCCGTCGCTCTGGGACGACCCCGACCGCGCCCGGCAGCTGACCACCCGGCTCTCGCGGCTGCAGGCCGAGCTGGAGCTTCACGACTCGCTGGTGCGGCGACTCGGGGACGCGCGCGCCATGGACGAGCTCCTGGAGGACGAGGCCGACGCCGAGATGGCGGCGGAGCTCGGTCGGGCGGCCGGCGATCTCGCCCGCGACGTCGAGAAGCTCGAGCTCGCGACGCTGCTCGGCGGCGAGCACGACGACAACGACGCGGTCGCGACGGTCCACGCGGGCGCCGGCGGCACCGAGTCGCAGGACTGGGCGGAGATGCTCTTCCGGATGTACCTGCGCTGGGCCGAGCGCGAGAACCTCGAGGTCGAGGTCGACGAGATGCAGTACGGCGACGAGGCGGGCATCAAGAGCGCGACCTTCATCGTGCACGGTCCCCACGCGTACGGCCTGCTCTCGGCGGAGCGGGGCGTCCACCGGCTCGTGCGGATCAGCCCGTTCGACGCGCAGAAGCGGCGGCACACGTCGTTCGCCAACCTCGACGTGATCCCCTTGCTCGAGGAGACGGACGAGGAGGACCTCGAGATCGACCCGAAGGATCTGCGGATCGACGTGTTTCGCTCGACCGGCCCGGGCGGGCAGTCGGTCAACACCACGGACTCCGCCGTCAGGATCACCCATCTGCCGACGGGCATCGTCGCCGTGTGTCAGAACGAACGCTCGCAGCTGCAGAACCGGGCCGTCGCGATGCGGATCCTCAAGTCCCGCCTGTTCGAGCGGATGCGCGAGGAGCAGCAGGAGAGGCTCGAGAACCTCCGGGGCGAGCGCCGGGGCATCGACTTCGGCTCGCAGATCCGCTCGTACGTGCTCGCCCCCTACCGGCTCGTGAAGGACCACCGGACCGGCGTCGAGATCGGCGACGTCGACCGCGTCCTCGACGGCGACCTCGAGGAGCTGATCGCGGCGGAGCTCAGGCGCCGGGCGGAGCAGCGGGTCGGGTAGCCCCTCTCGGCCGGGTGACCACCGCCGCCCCGACCAAGCCGAGGAACAGGGCCCACACGAGCGCGGAGGCGAGCAGCCCCAGGCCGATCGCCGGCTCGCGGTAGGCGAGCCGGACCTCGTGCTCGCCGGCGGGGACCGGCACCGCCTGTAGGAACGAGTCGGCGCGGAGCACGGGCGCCGGGGTCCCGTCGACCGTCGCCTCCCACCCGCGCTCCCAGGCGTTCCGGACGACGACGAGCGAGGGGCCGTTCGCCGCGACGTCGATCCGGACTTCCTCCGGCCGCGCCTCGTCGTAGGTGGCCACTCCCGGGGTCGTGCCGTCCGCCGGCGCGATGCCCGGATCGCCCTCGACCACCGCGGTCGCCGACGGGTCGAACCCGCGCTCCAGCGCGGCCTCGAGCGCGACGACCCCGTCGTCCACGGTCGACCAGGTCGGCACGACGGAGACGCGGGGCTGCGCACCGTCGAGCTCGTACAGGAGGTACCCGCGTTCGGTGGCGATCACCTCGCCGGAGATCCCGGCGGGCAGCTCGTCCTGACCCTCGTGGACGATCAGGTAACGGACGCCGAGGAGCCGCACGTCTTCGGGCGACGGCTCCTGGATCACGGCGGCGTTGTAGAAGACCGGGAGCTGGTTGGTGGCGCGGATGTACGACCAGTAGCGCGGCACCTGGATCGGCGAGTAGCCGAGCGCGTCGGGAAGGCCGAAGAGGATCGCGCGGCCGAGCAGGAGGGCCGGCCAGTCGGCCTCGTCCTGGGTGAAGAGGTACCCCTTGTTGAAGACCGCGGCCGGCTGGATCCAGGCGAGGTACCGCCCGTCGTCGCGGGCCGCGATCACGCGGGCGATCGGGCCGGGCCTCAGGTAGGCGTTCAGCTCGACCTGCGGCCAACGAAGCGGCCCGTGGACGAGCGCGGGGTGATCGTCGCCCTCGAGGCCGAAGTAGACGGTCCCGCCCCGGTACGCCGAGGACCAGAGCGCGCCGGCCAGGAGCTCGGTGCAGAGGACGCCGACGAGCGCGAGGATCGCCCAGCGCCTTCGGCGCGCGAGCGCCCACGCGACGGCCAGCGTCGCGCCGACCCCGATCCCGAAGACCAGGAGGCGCCCCGGCCTGGCGCCGAGCAGGAGCGGGAGGATGCCGAAGACGCCGATCCCGACCGCCGCCCAGCGGGCGGTCTCCGCGAACGACGGCCGCCGGTCGAGCAGCGACTGGATGCCGATCGCCCCGAGCGTCGGGACCACGAGGAAGGCGACGTACCGGAGCCGTCCCGGGTTGTGGAGGTAGACGTCCCCGAACGGCAGCGCGAGCACGAGCGCGCGGAACCAGCCCGCGCCGACGAGCAGCGTGAGCGTCAACAGGTAGGCGACGACGCCGACCGCCGCGAGCGCCGCCACGACGAACCGCCGTGCCCGGTCCCGGAACGCGAACGGGACGGCGAGCAGGATCGCCGCGCCGACGTAGGCGCCGGGCGTCGAAGCGAGCGCGAGCGGCCACCCACTCCAGATCCCGTGCTCGGGGATCGGCCGGTCGACGTCGATGGCGCCGGCGACCGTGCCCTCCAGCGCGCCGTAGCCGGCCCGAAGGCTCGAGCGTTGGATCAGCGCGAATCGCGGGATCAGGATCGCGAGGTTCGCGAGCGGAAGGAACACGACGAACCCGAGCCCGAACAGCACCGCCGTCCGAACGGAGAGCGCGCCGGCACGCACCTCGCGGATCGCGCGCGCCAACACGTACGCCGCGACCAGGCCCGTGCACAGCACCAGCCCGTGGGACAGGTGCGCCGTCGCGACCTGCCCCCAGGCGAGCGCCGCCAGCGCCAGCCAGACGAGCCGCCGCCATCCCCGAGCGGTGAAGAACCCCGACGCGCCGACGAGCGCGATCGTCGTCCACGCGAGCGACCCGGCGAACGGAAGCGAGATGGCCACACTCGACGCCGAGACGGCCATCGCGATCGACAAGCCGCCCGCGGTGGCGGCGATCCGTCCGAGCCCCTCCTTGCGCAGGAACCACCACAGGCCGAGACCGGCGAGGATCGGTTGGAGCACGATCAACGCGCGCAGGCCGTCGCCGCACCCGAACAGCCACGAGAACGCCATGGTCGGGAGCGAGAGCCACCCCGACTGCGGGTCGGCCGCGAACGGCGTCCCCGCCATCTCGAACGGGTTCCACAGCGGCACGCGTCCGTCCGCGACCGCGTCGCCCAGCAGGCACGAACGGGGGAGCCAGAACGAGAGCACGTCGGGGTGCTGGTTGGTGAGCCGCGGAAGGAACGCGAAGCCGCGCAGCGCGATCAGCGCCGCGACGACGATCAACGCGGGGCCGGCAACGGTGACGAGGGCCCGGCGCACCCGGGTCGAGCGCCCGGCGCTCGGGGCGGCTCCCGCCGATGACGGAGCGGCCCTGGTCACGGTCTCCATCGGGTCTTGAGGCTATCCGGTCGAGCTTCGTTCCGGTGGCCGAGGGCGTCTGCTAGACTCCGCCGCGGCCAACCCCCCCGACCTTCCCCGAAAGTCGAGATGATCAGTCTTCAGCACGTCACGAAGGTCTACCGCAACGGAACGACCGCGCTCGAGGACGTGACGGTCGAGGTCGACAAGGGCGAGTTCGTCTTCATCGTGGGCGCGTCCGGATCGGGCAAGTCGACGTTCATTCGGCTCCTCCTCAAGGAGGAGGGTGCGACCAAGGGCGACATCTACGTCGCCGGGAAGAACCTCGCCAAGCTCACGGCCTGGAAGATCCCGCACCTGCGCCGCAACATCGGGACCGTCTTCCAGGACTTCAAGCTCCTGCAGGACAAGACGGTGTTCGAGAACGTGGGCTTCGCGCTCGAGGTGATCGGCAAGCCGAAGCACATCATCGACCAGCGCGTCCCGGAGATCCTGGATCTGGTCGGCCTGGGCGATAAGCTCAACAACTACCCCGACGAGCTCTCGGGTGGCGAGCAGCAGCGGGTCTCGATCGCGCGGGCGTGCGTCAACCGCCCGCTCGTGCTCCTCGCGGACGAGCCGACCGGCAACCTCGACCCGAGCACCTCCGTCGAGATCATGCGCCTGCTCGACAAGGTGAACCGGATCGGCACGACGGTCGTCATGGCGACCCACGACCAGGCGATCGTCGACGCGATGCGCCGCCGCGTGATCGAGCTCGACAAGGGCAAGGTCGTGCGCGACCAGGCCCGCGGGGTGTACAGCTAGTGGCGCGGTTCGAGTACTTCTTCCGCGAGACGACCTCGGGGCTGCGCCGGAACGGGCTCGTCGCCTTCGCGGCGATCAGCACGACGTTCATCGCGCTCCTGCTGTTCGGCCTCGCGCTGCTGATCAGCCGGCAGGTGAGCCTGATGATCGAGGCGACCACCGGCAACGTCGAGGTCGCCGTCTACCTGACCGACCCGGTCAACCCCGACACCGTTCGGTCGCTCACCGACACGCTGGTCGAGCTGCCGGTCGTGGACGGCGTGGACTTCGAGGACAAGGAGGAGGCCTGCGCCCGGTTCAAGGA
>JBOGVL010000056.1:0-11569 GCA_050692535.1 Actinomycetota bacterium
GTGGTGTCGGACGGTGGCCACAAGCCCGACCGGGTGAAGATCCGCGATCCCTCGTTCGTGAACCTCCAGGCCGTTCCCGGGATGGTGGAGGGCGGCCTCGTCGCCGATACGATCGCCGTGATCGCGAGCGTCGACCCGGTGATGGGCGGGGTGGACCGCTGATGCCGGTCCCCGACGAGCTCCGCGCCCGCGCCGAGGAGATCAAGGGGCGGTACCCGAGGGGCCGGGAGCGTTCGGCGATCCTGCCGCTCCTGTACCTGGTGCAGTCGGTCGAGGGCCACGTGGCGCGCGAGGGCCTGCGCGACGTGGCCGAGCTCCTCGGCACCACGACGGCCGAGGTCGAGGCCGTCGCCACCTTCTACACGATGTTGCGACTTCGGCCGACCGGGAAACATCTGGTGAACGTCTGCACCAACCTGTCCTGTGCGCTCCGGGGTGGCCGGGAGGTCTACGAGGCGGCCCACCGGGCGACCGGCATCCCGCACGGCGGCGAGGTCTCCGAGGACGGGCTGTTCTCCGTGCACGAAGAAGAGTGCCTCGGGGCGTGCGACGCCGCGCCCGTGGTGCAGGTCGACTTCGCGAACCACGACCGGGTCACCCCCGACGGCATGCGGGAGCTCATCGAGCGGCTGCGCGGCGGCGAGGTGCCCACCCCCAGCCGCGGCGAGGCACCGGAGGACCTGCGGGACGCTTCGCGCATCCTCGCCGGGATCGAGGCGTCCGCGGACCCAGGGGACGGAGAGGCCGACGAGCGAGGCCTCGAGCGGGAGGTGGCAGGGTCGTGAAGCCGAGCGGCGGCCCCTCAACGACAAAGATCGTGACCGCCAACTGGGGGAACCCGGAGGTCATCCCGATCGGCGGCTACCTCGCGAGCGGCGGCTACGAGGGCCTTCGGGCCGCGCTCGAGATGACGTCGGCCGAGGTGATCGAGGTCGTGAAGGCCTCCGGGCTTCGGGGCCGCGGCGGCGCCGGCTTCCCGACCGGGGTGAAGTGGTCGTTCGTCCCGCAGGACAGCGGCAAGCCCACCTACGTGGTCGCAAACTTCGACGAGTCCGAGCCGGGGACCTTCAACAACCGCGAGCTCATCGAGCGCGAGCCGCACCGGTTCCTGGAGGGGCTCGCGATCGCCGCCCACGGGGTCGGCAGCCACGAGGCCTACGTCTACTGTCGCGGGGAGTTCCTCCATCCCGGCCGCGTGCTCGATCGGGCGATCCGCGAGGCCTATCGGGAGGGCGTGTTCGGGGACTCGGTGCTGGGCAGCGGATGGGAGCTGAACGTCGTCCTGCACCGCGGCGCCGGAGCCTACATTTGCGGCGAGGAGACCGCGCTGCTGAGCTCCCTCGAGGGGTATCGGGGCCAGCCGCGGCTCCGCCCGCCGTTCCCGGCCGTCGAGGGGCTGTTCGGCTGCCCGACGCTCATCAACAACGTCGAGACGCTCTGCAACCTCCCGTACATCCTGCGCAACGGCGCCGACTCGTTCGCCAGCATCGGGCCCGAGAGGTCGCCCGGCACGAAGGTGTTCAGCGTCTCCGGCAAGGTCGAGCACCCCGGAAACTACGAGGTGCCCATGGGCACGCCGCTGCGTACGCTCCTCGAGGAGCACGCGGGCGGCGTCCTGGCGGGGCGGCGGCTGAAGGCCTGGACGCCGGGCGGTTCGTCGACGCCGATGCTCACCGACGAGCATCTCGACGTGGCGCTCGACTTCGAGTCGGTCGCGGCCGCCGGCTCGCTGCTCGGCACCGGGGCGGTCATCGTGATGGACGAGACCGACTGCATCGTCGAGGCCACCCGACGGCTCGTCGCCTTCTACGCGCACGAGTCCTGCGGCAAGTGCACGCCGTGCCGAGAGGGCACGTGGTGGGGGAGCCGCGTGCTCGAGCGGATCGAGGCCGGGTACGGGCGGCCCGACGACCTGCCGCTCCTGGACGACCTCGGCAGGAACATCCTCTTCCGGGCGTTCTGCGCGCTCGCCGACGGCGCGGTGAGCCCCATCCAGTCGAGCCTCGCGTACTTCCGCGACGAGTACGAGCGCCACATCGCCGAGCGCCGGTGCCCGTTCACCGGCGAGGGGCCCGGAGCCGAACCCCTCGCGGTTCCCGCGACCGAGTCCGGGCTCACGGAGGTGCTCGGGTGAACGCCCAGCTCGTCACGCTCTCGGTCGACGGCAAGGAGGTGACCGTGCCGAAGGGCACGCTGGTCATCCGGGCCGCCGAGCAGCTCGGGATCGAGATTCCGCGCTTCTGCGACCACCCGTTCCTCGAGCCCGTGGGCGCATGCCGCCAGTGTTACGTCGAGCTCGAGGGCCAGCGAAAGCTCTTCACCTCCTGCACGACGGAGGTCGCGCCCGGCATGGTCGTGAAAACGCAGAACATCTCCGACGTGGTGCACGAGGCGCAGGTGGCGAACCTCGAGTTCCTCCTGCTGAACCACCCGCTCGACTGCCCGATCTGCGATCGCGGGGGCGAGTGCCCCCTCCAGGACCAGGCGCTCGCCTTCGGGCCGGGCGAGAGCCGGTATGCGGAGCCGAAGCGCGTCTACGAGAAGCCGATCCCGCTCTCGCCGCTGGTGAGCCTCGACCGCGAGCGGTGCGTGCTCTGTGCACGGTGCACGCGGTTCTGCGACGAGATCAGCGGCGACCGGTTCATCGAGCTCTACGCCCGCGGCGCGGGCGAGCGCGTCTCGATCGCGGCCGGCGAGGACTTCGAGTCCCCGTTCAGCGGTAACACCGTGCAGATCTGCCCCGTGGGCGCGCTGACCTCGACGCCCTACCGGTTCGCGGCCCGCCCGTTCGACCTGTCGAGCGCCGACTCCGTCTGCGGCCACTGCAGCGCCGGATGCAACCTGAAGGTCGACCTCCGCCGGGGCGAGATCGTCCGCGTG
This sequence comes from Actinomycetota bacterium, assembly GCA_050692535.1. GTDB lineage: Bacteria > Actinomycetota > UBA4738 > UBA4738 > HRBIN12 > CALGFI01. The sequence continues at coordinate 2,881 of JBOGVL010000056.1, forward strand.
CTCGCCAGCGACAACGACGAGGTGAACGACGCGTGGCTGTGCGACAAGGGCCGGTACGCGTATCGCCACGCCGACCTCCCGTCCCGGGTGACGATCCCGCTGATCCGCGACCGGGGGCTCGAGCCCGCGTCCTTCGCCGAGGTGCTGGGGACGATCGCGTCGTGGGCGCGCGGAGCCCGGGTGGCGTTCCTTGCCGGGGGGCGCCTGCCCGACGAGGACGCGTATGCGCTCTCCAAGCTGGCCCGCACCGTCGTCGGGACGAACGACCTCGATCACCGCCGCGTCTTCCACGGCGGTCACGCGGAGGAGCTGGCGGCCGCGTCGCCGCTCGCGACGACCTATCGCGACGTCGAGCGCGCGAAGGTCATCCTGCTGGCGGGTCTGGACGCCGAACAGGAGGTGCCGATCCTGCACCTACGGATCCGCAAGGCCGCCCGGCGGGGCGCGAAGGTCTTCGTGATCCATCCCCGCACGACGCGCCTGAACGACGTTGCCGAGCACGAGCTCTGCCGCCCCGAGCACCAGTCGTACGTGCTGGAGCGGATCCACGATGCCGCGGCGGTGGGCGACGCCTTCGAGGAGCGAGTCGCCGCGGCCCTGCGCGAGGCCGGCGGCGACGACGTCGTCGTGGCCGGCGAGCGCCTGGCCGAGCACCCGCTCGCGGCCGACGTTGCGCTCTCGGTGGCGCAGAGGTTCGGCGCCCGGTTCGCGTACGTGACCCGGCGTGCCAACGATCGCGGGGCGCTCCGCGCCGGTGTGCTTCCGGGACTGCTCCCCGGCGGCCGCCGCGTCTCGAACGACGCCGAGCGGGCGGAGGTGGAGGCGGTCTGGGGGCCGCTCGCCCCGGCGCGGCCCGGCCGCTCGAGCCGGGAGATCCTCGAGGCCTGTGCCGGGCGAGAGGTCGACCTGCTGTACCTGATCGGCGTCGACCCGCTCCGCGACTTCCCCGACGGGGACCTTGCCCGCCGGGCGTTGGAGAACGCCCGCTACAAGGTCGTGCAGGGCCTGGAGCTCGGCGAGCTGGCGCCCTACGCCGACGCGTTCCTTCCCGCGGCCGCCTGGGCCGAGCGCGAGGGCTCGGTCACCGACTGGGAGGGCCGCACCCAGGCCATCCGCGCCGTGCGCGGGGCCTCCGGCGTGTCGCGCCCCGACTGGGAGATCCTCGCGGGCCTCGCCGCCGCCATGGGCGGGGACCTGGGGTTCGAGACGCTCGAGGGGCTGCGCGGCGAGTCGGCCCGGCTGCTCGGCCCCCGCGACGTGCCGGCCCGCTCGACGGCATGGACCGGCACGGGCCGACCCCAGCTCCTCGGAGACCTGACGCTGTTCTCGTATCCCCTCCTCGTCGACGAGGGGCGCCTGTCGCAGGAGGCGGTGGAGCTCAAGGCGGCGCTCGAGGAGGAGGCGTTCGCCGAGCTGCATCCCGAGGACGCCGAGAAGCGCGGTGTGGCGGACGGGGATCGGGTCCGCGTGAAGACCGAAGGGGGCGAGGCGCAGCTTCCGGCCAGGGTGACGGCGGAGGTTGCCGCAGGTTCGGTGTTCGTCCCGTTCAACCAGCCGGGCCTCGCGGCGAACCGGCTCCTCGCGGGAGGCTTCGCCCTGCCCGCGACCGTCGAGGCCGAGTCGGGGGCGGCGTAGTGGACTGGCTCGACTGGCTCCTCCTCCTCGTGCGGGTCGCGGTCGTGTTTTTCGCGCTGCTGATCCTCGTGATGCTCCTGATCTGGGTCGAGCGCAAGGTGATCGCCGACATGCAGACGCGCGTCGGCCCGATGCGCGCGGGTCCGCGCGGAGTCCTGATCACCCTGGCCGACGGCATCAAGCTGTTCTTCAAGGAGGGCATCACGCCGACGCTGGTCGACCGGCCCGTCTACGCCATCGCTCCCGTGATCGCGATGCTCCCCGCGTTCTTGGCGTTCGCGGTGATCCCGTTCGGGACGGGCGTCGTGCTGTTCGGTCGCGAGGTGCCCTTCCAGATCGCGGACCTCAACATCGGGATCCTCTGGGTGCTCGCGATGGGGTCGTTGATGGTCTACTCGATCGTCCTCGCCGGCTGGTCGAGTGGCTCCAACTATCCCCTCCTCGGCGGGATCCGCTCCTCCGCCCAGATGATCAGCTACGAGGTCGGCATGGGCCTGGCGCTCGTCGCGGTGCTCATGTACTCGGGGTCGCTTCGGATGTCCGAGATCGTGGCGAGCCAGGACACGGTCTGGAACGTGATCCCGCAGTTCCCCGCCTTCGTGATCTACCTCGTCGCCGGCCTGGCCGAGACCAACCGCCCTCCTTTCGACCTGCCCGAGGCCGAGTCTGAGCTCGTGGCCGGCTTCCACACGGAGTACAGCGGCATCAAGTTCGCGATGTTCTACCTGGGCGAGTACCTCAACACGATCACCGTCGCCGCGGTCGCGACCACGCTCTGGCTCGGGGGCTGGCGCGGACCCGCGCCGGACGTCCTGCCCTGGCTCTGGCCGCTCCTGTGGTTCCTCCTCAAGGTCTTCCTGGTCATCTACGTCTACATCTGGATCCGGGCCACGCTGCCTCGCATCCGCTACGACCGGCTGATGGCCTTCGGCTGGAAGTTCCTGATCCCCTTCGGGCTGATCTGGGTGCTGGCCACGGGCGCGGTGGTGGTGTTGCCGGACGTGTACGGCAAGCGGGAGGTCGTGATCGGCGCGGCCATCCTCGTCGGCGCCGTGCTCGCGCTGTCGCTGATCTGGCCGCTGTTCTCGCGGCCCTCGACGTCGCGGGAGGTGTCGTCCCCGTGAGCGACCAGCGCCCCACCCAGCGGCCGCGAGTCGAATTCGGCTCGGCGCTGGGTGCGATGGCCAAGGGGATGGGGACGGTCTTCCGGCAGATCTTCCGCCGTGACGTCACCGAGCGGTACCCGAAGGAGATCGAGCCGCCCCCGCCCCGGAGTCACATCGGCCGGCATCTGCTCAACCGCCACGACAACGGGCTCGAGAAGTGCATCGGGTGCGAACTCTGCGCATACGCCTGCCCGGCGGACGCGATCTGGGTCGAGGGCGCCGACAACGACCCGGAGACCCCGACGAGTCCCGGCGAGCGCTACGCGAAGGACTACCAGATCAACTACCTGCGCTGCATCATGTGCGGGCTCTGCGTCGAGGCGTGTCCGACGCGCGCGCTCACGCTCACCAGCGCATACGAGATGAGCTTCACCTCGCGCGAGGACGCGATCCTCACCAAGGAGCAGCTGCTGGAGCCGCCGCTTCCCCTCGGCACGGCGCCCGGGACGCAGGAGGGCTAACGGGTGCCGCTCGACAACCTCGTGTTCTGGGTGTTCGCGCCGATCTCCGTCGGAAGCGCCATCGCGATGCTGTTCCAGCGGAACGCCGTCCACGCCGCTCTGTTCCTGATCGTTAATTTCTTCACGATCGCCGTCTTCTACCTGGTCCTCGGCGCGTCGTTCCTGTTCGCCGTTCAGATCATCGTCTACGCCGGGGCGATCATGGTGCTGTTCCTCTTCGTGATTATGCTGCTCGGCGTCGACCGCGAGGAGACGCTGATCGAGCGCATTCGCGGCCAGCGGACGCTCGCGATCGTGCTCGGCACGGGGATCGCGCTCGAGCTGTTCTTCGCCATCCGCGCGGGGGTGGGCTTCGCGACGCGGGCGCCGGCGAACTTCGACGAGGTCGCCAACGAGGGCGGCAACGCCGTCGCGCTGTCCCGCGTGCTGTTCCGCGACTACTTCTTCCCATTCGAGGCGACGTCCGTCCTGCTCATCATCGCGGCCGTCGCCGTGATGGTGCTGGCATCGCGCCAGCGACGCGCGATCACGCGCGCCGAGCAGGCCGCCGCCGCGGCCGCCCGCGAGCCGGAACCGGTGTCGTGAGGACGCCGATCTCCTACTTTCTGGTCGTGTCCGCGATGTTGTTCGCGATCGGCACGACCGGTGTCCTCGTGCGCAAGAACGCGCTGGTGATCTTCATGTCGGTCGAGCTCCAGCTCAACGCGGTGAACCTCGCGCTCGTGGCGTTCAGCCGGATGCACAACAACCTGAACGGGCAGGTCGTGGCCTTCTTCTCGATGGTGGTGGCGGCCGCGGAGGTCGTCGTCGGTCTGGCGATCATCGTGAACGTCTACCGACGCCGCCAGAGCGCGAGCGTCGACGACGCGACCGTGCTGCGGGGGTGACGGGATGCTCGACGCCGTCTGGCTGATCCCGGCGCTCCCGCTCGCCGGTGCCGCCGCGAACCTGTTCCTCGGCGGGCGGCTCGGGCGCCGGGCCGGGTGGCTGGCCTCGGCGCTCGTGGGCGCGGGCTTCTTCCTCGGCGTCGCCGTGCTGATCGACCTCCTGTCGCTCCCGTCGGAGGAACGGGCGCACGTGGTCGACCTGTTCGAGTGGATCGCCGCGGGGAGCTTCCGGGTCGACGTCACGCTGCTCGTCGATCCGCTCTCGATCACGATGGTGCTGGTCGTGACCGGCGTCGGCGCCCTGATCCACGTCTACGCGGTCGGCTACATGGAGCACGACCCGAGAGTCGGGCGGTTCTTCGCCTACTTCAACCTCTTCGTCTTCTTCATGCTGATGCTCGTCCTGGCGGACAACTACCTCCTCCTGTATCTGGGCTGGGAGGGCGTCGGCCTCTGCTCGTATCTGCTGATCGGCTTCTGGTTCGAGCGCCCGATCGCGGCGAGCGCGGCCAAGAAGGCGTTCGTCACGACCCGGATCGGCGACGCGGCGATGATGCTCGGCGTCGTCCTGATCTTCGTGTACTACAGCTCGCTCGACTTCGGTGCGGTGCTCACCCGTGGCGCCGACCCGACCTCGGTCCCGGCTCCGTCGGAGGCGGCCTCGACCGCGATCGCGCTGCTGCTGCTCGCCGGGGCGATCGGGAAGTCCGCCCAGCTCCCGCTCCACGTGTGGCTGCCCGACGCGATGGAGGGTCCGACACCCGTCTCGGCTCTCATCCACGCGGCGACGATGGTGACCGCCGGCGTCTACCTCGTCGTGCGATCGCACGTGCTCTTCGAGGCGTCGGACGTGGCGCTGACCGTCGTGCTCGTCGTCGGCCTCGTGTCGGCGATCTACGCGGCGCTTGCCTCGATCGGCCAGTTCGACATCAAGCGGGCGCTCGCGTACTCGACGATGAGCCAGATCGGTTTCATGTTCTTCGCCGCCGGGATGGGCTTCTACGCCGGAGCGATGCTCCTGCTCGTCTGCCACGCCTTCTACAAGGCTCTGCTGTTCCTGACGAGCGGCAACGTGATGCACGGACTGGGCGACGAGACCGACCTCCGGCGGATGGGCGGCCTGCGGGAGGAGATGCCGGTCTCGGCGACCTGGTTCGCGATCGGCGCCCTCTCGCTGGCCGGGATCCCCCCGCTGGCGGGGTTCTTCGCCAAGGACCACATCGTCGGCTTCGCGTATCTCTCGGGCCGCGGGTTCGTGTGGGTCCTCGCCTCGGCCGGCGCGTTCCTGTCCGCGCTCTACATCGCGAGGCCGCTGTTCCTCGCCTTCCTCGGCGAGCGGCGGAACGACGCGCACGCCCACGAGGCCTCGTGGGCGATGCACGCGCCGCTCGCCCTCCTTGCGGCCGGCGCCATGGTGAGCGGGCTCGTGCTCGGCTTCCGGGCCGAGGGCGTGCTCGCCCGGTTCCTCGAGCCCGTGGTCGGCCTCGCCGAGCCCGGCCACGCCGACCTGTCCGAGGCCGTACTGGTGGCGATCTCCGTCGTCCTGGCCGTGGCGGCGGTGGGGACGGCGTGGTTCGTCTGGGCCTCGGGCCGTGTGAACTGGGAGGCGTTCCCACAACGCCAGCCCGAGCTGGCCGGGTGGCTCGCCAACGCGTTCTACGTGAACGCGCTCTACTCCTGGCTCGTCCGCACGGCCGGGATGGGGTTCGGCCGGGGCCTGCGAACGGTCGACGACCGGGTCGTCGACGGGGCGGTGAACGAGCTCGCCGAGGACGTCGGGCGCGCCTCACGCCTCGCGCCGGTCCTCCAGTCGGGGTTCGTCCGGTCCTACGCGCTCGCGTTCCTGCTCGGCGCCGTGGCGCTCCTCCTGTTTCTGGGGCTGAGGTTCTGAGATGCCCTGGCTGACCCTCGTGATCTTCCTGCCGCTCGTGGGCGTTCCGGTGCTCCTGCTGTGGAAGGGCATGAGCGACACGCAGGCCCGGTGGCTGACGCTCGCGGTGATGGTCGCCGACCTCATCGTCGCACTCGGCGTGTTGGGTGCGTTCGATCCGGAGCTCTCCGGCTACCAGCTGGTGGAGCAGGTGGATTGGGTGGCCTCGGCGGGGCTGTCCTACCTCGTGGGGGTCGACGGGTTCAGCGTGTGGCTCGTCGTCCTGACGGCGTTCATGTTCCCGGTGGGCCTGCTCGCGGCGTGGGATACATCACACCGCACGCGCCTCTTCATGGCGCTCTCGCTGTTCCTCCAGACCGTCGTCCTCGGCTCCTTCTGCGCCCTCGACCTCCTGCTCTTCTTCGCCTTCTTCGAGGCGCTGCTCGTCCCGATGTTCCTGATGATCGGCGTCTGGGGATCATCCCGGCGCGTCTACGCGAGCGTGAAGTTCTTTCTCTACACGATGCTCGGCTCCGCCTTCATCCTCGTGGCGACGTTGTACCTGTGGTTCCAGACGTCGCAACAGTTCGGGCGTGGGAGCTTCGACATCCGGCAGATGGAGCAGCTGTCGCTCGGCGTGTCGGTGCAGCGGTGGCTGTTCGTCGCGTTCTTCATCGGCTTCGCGGTGAAGGTGCCGATCTTCCCGCTCCACACCTGGCTGCCCGACGCGCATACGGAGGCGCCCACGAAGGGCTCGATCGTCCTGGCGGCCCTCCTCCTGAAAGCCGGGCCGTACGGGATCCTGCGTTTCAACCTCGACCTGTTCCCCGAGGCGTCCCGCTTCTTCGCCGACACCATCGGTGCCCTCGCGGTGATCGGCATCGTCTACGGGGCGGTCGTGGCGATGATGCAGACCGACGTGAAGCGGCTCGTGGCCTACTCGTCCGTGAGCCACATGGGCTTCGTGATCCTCGGCATCTTCACGCTCACCACCGAGGGCATGAGCGGCGCCGTCATCCAGATGGTGAATCACGGGCTCTCGACCGGCCTGCTGTTCTTCGCGATCGGGATGCTCTACGAGCGGACCCACACGCGGGACATGTCCGAGATGGGCGGGCTCGCGACCGTGACGCCGTGGATCGCGGCGACGTTCCTGATCGCCACGCTGTCCTCGATCGGCCTGCCCGGGTTGAACAACTTCGTCGGCGAGTTCCTCGTCATCCTCGGCTCCTTCGGCGCCGATCGCGTGCTGGGGGGGTTGGCGGTCACGGGCGTGGTGCTCGGCGCGATCTACATGCTTTGGGCCTACCAGAAGACCTTCCAGGGCCCGACGTCCGATCGCTTCCCGCGCCTGCCCGACATGCTGCCGCGCGAGTTCGCGGCGGTGGTGCCCGTGGTCGCGGTGATGCTGTTCATCGGGGTCTATCCGAAGGTCGTGCTCGACCGCGTCAACCCGACGAGTGAAGGCGTCGTCCGCTGGGTCGAGACGGTCCGGATCGACCAATCCGGCCTGCCCGGGGGCCTGCGCGCCGAGATCCAGCCCGAGTTCCGGCCGCCGTCGGGCGTCGTCGCGGCGCCGGGTGTCGGCGCGGAGGGATCGCCGTGATCCGGACGCCCCCGATCGACCTCGAGCCGATCCTGCCCGAGCTGATCCTCGTCGGGGCGGGGATCCTCGTCCTGCTGGTCGGCGCCGTGCTCCGGGTCCCGCCGCTCACGCTCCTGCTCGGCTCCCTCGCGGGGCTCGTCGGCGCGGCGATCGCCACGATCGCGCTCTGGGACTGGGACGGCGGACTCACGGTGCTGGCGGATGCCGTCGCCGTCGACCGGTTCGGCGTGGTCGTGCGGCTGATCCTGCTCGCGACCGCGGCGATCGGGCTGCTCTACGGGTTCCACTACTTCGAACGATCCGGCGAGGGGCGGCCCGAGTTCTTCCCCCTCGTGTTGTTCGCGACGTCCGGGATGACCCTGATCGCGATCGCGTCCGATCTGATCGTCGTCTTCCTGGCGCTCGAGATCCTCTCGCTTTCGCTCTACGTCCTCACCGGCTTCAGCTCCCGGCTCGGCTCGGTGGAGGGCGCCATGAAGTACTTCCTCCTGGGGGCGTTCTCGTCTGCCTTCTTCCTGTTCGGGGTCGCGATGGCCTACGGGGCCACGGGTTCCACCCGCCTCCCGGAGATCTCCAACGCGCTCGCGGGTCGGACCGACGGCCTCGCGCTCGCGCTCTCGGCGATGGGACTGCTCGCGGTCGGGTTCGCGTTCAAGGTGTCCGCGGTTCCGTTCCACATGTGGACCCCGGACGTGTACCAGGGCGCCCCGACGGCGGTGACGGCGTTCATGTCGGCGGGGACCAAGGTGGCGGCGTTCGCCGCCCTCATGCGCGTGTTCAACGTCGCGCTCCAGCCGCTCTCCTGGGACTGGCGGCCGCTGCTCTGGGGGCTCGCGGCGGTCTCCGTGGTCGTGGGCAGCGTGCTCGCGATCGCCCAGACCGACCTCAAGCGGATGCTCGCGTACTCGAGCATCGGCCACGCGGGCTTCGTGCTGACCGGGTTGACGGCCGCCGGCGCGAGCGGCATCAGCGCGGCGTTGTACTACCTCGGCGCGTACGCGTTGACGATCCTGGGGGCGTTCGGCGTCGTGATGCTGGTGTCCGCCCGGGGCGAGCGGCGGACC
>JBOGVL010000057.1:0-11563 GCA_050692535.1 Actinomycetota bacterium
GGCCCTCGGGCTCACCGGCCGCCTCGCCGACGGCTGGGTCCCGTCGATGCGCTATCTACCACCGTCCCTCGCCAAGGCGAAGATGGTGGAGGTCCGCACCGCGGCCGAACGCGCCGGGCGCGACCCCGCCGCCCTCGAGTATGCCTACAACGTCGGCGTCCGCGTCGGCGGGCCGCCCTCGCCGGACCCGGATCGGCAGATCGCCGGCGAGCCGGCCGAGGTTGCCGAGCGCATCGCGCACCTGCTCGGGCTGGGGTTCACCGTGCTGAACCTCTCGGCGAGCGGGCGCCGCGACGAGCAGATGGAACGCCTCGCCGCCGAGGTGCTCCCCGCCGTCCGCCGGCTGGCATAGCCGTCCCACGGGCCCACGCGAGCGCCGCGCCGGCGCCGGTCAGGGCCCGCGGAGGACCTTGCGGAAGAACACCCGTCGGTAGCCCTGCTCGACGGCGCGCCCCGTCTCCGCGTAGCCCAGGCGCGCGTAGAAGCCGTGGTTCTCCCACATCGACTCGTTGGTGAACAGCCGGACCTCCTCGAGTCCGAGCTCGCGGGCCCGGACCTCGGCGAAGCGCATCAGCCGGCTGCCCACACCGCGACCCTGCGATCGTGGATGCACCGCCAGGTCGCGGACCAGCAGGCGATCGCCCTGCGTCGCGAGCACGACGACGCCGTCGCGTTCGTCCGTCACGAACACCTGCGAGTTCGCGATCGCCTCCCCGAAGTCCTCGAGCATAGGCGCGGGCTCCTTGCCGATCCGCTCGACGTACGGCTGGAACGCGATCCGAACGAGCTCCCGCACCCACGCCGAGTCCGGCGGCACCGCCGTGCGGATCCCCTCCCAGTCCCGCCATCGCCCGAACACCTCGACCCCGTCCGGGCAGAACGGTTCGCGCTCGATCATCGGGCCGACCTCGTCGAGGGCGACGAACTCGCCCCAGACCACCTCTTCCGGCTGCCACCGGATCTCTCCGCCCCACACGACGTCGTACGCGGCCCCCCACACCCGCCCGCTCGGACCCACGTAGCGGTGCAGGAATCGGAAGACCGGCCGGGCGACGACGCCCAGCTCCTCTTCGAGCTCCCGCCGGGCGCAGTCGTCGTACGACTCCCCCGCCGCGTTCACGCCCCCGGCGCAGACGTCGAAGGAGCCGGGATACACGTCCTTGGTCTCCGACCGACGGTGCACGTACAGGCGCCCCTGCGGATCGAGCACCAACACGTACGTGCATCGGTGGAACAGCCGGCGCTCTCGCATGATGCGCCGAGGCAGCGCCTCCACCACGTGGTTGTCGTCGTCCACGACGTCGACGATCTCGTCGCCGGGGTCGCTCACGAGCGGAGTCTACGGATCGCGATCGGACTGGAGATGGCGATCCGGACTCGGTGCTGCGAGCGCCGATCTCACGTACGCGGCGATCGCCGCAGCGACCGGCGTCGCGGTGGCGTCGGCTCTGAACCCCCACCCCGACCGAACTCGTCAGGACCGGGCCGGCGACGGTCCGCTGCGGACGTACACGGGCTTCCTGGCGCGTACATGGGTGAATCCCCTGACCGTCACCTACTTTGCAGCGCCGATCCTCGGGCTCGGCGAAGATGCACACTCGACGCTGACTGGGACAAGGCTCTCTTTGTGATCGGCGCATTCCTCGCCGGCGGAGCCTGGCAGCTCGGGCTGGCGGCGACCGGAGCGCTCCTTCACCACCGGCTCTCTGAGCGGGCTCGGTTCGGGACTGCCCTGGTCGGAAACGCGCTGGTCGCAGCGCTCGTCATCCGTCTGCTGAGCGGGGAGCAAGACTCTCGAGCCTGGCCGCAGGCATGCGTACGCCGAACACCGACCCGCTCTGCCGCGATCGACGCCTGACGATTCCGGGGAGGGACGGACTCCGGCTACGATCGGCTCCCGTGAGCCAGCACTCGCGCCAGGATGTGGCCAGGAGGGCCGGGGTCGACCCAGGCTACGTCGACCGGTTGGTGGAGCTCGGGATCCTGAAACCCGGCAGCGGTGACACGTTCTCGCCCGGTGACGTCCGTCGAGCCCGGTGGTTGGAGAGCTTTGAGCGGGCCGGGGTGCCACTCGAAGGGATAGCCACTGCCGTCCGGGACGGAGCACTCTCGTTCTCCTACCTGGACGCGACCGCCTTCGATCGGTTCGCGGGTGTGAGCAGGACGACGTTCCGCGAGCTGAGCGAACGCACGGGCGTGCCCTTGGACCTCCTCCTGGTAGTCCGGGAGGCTCACGGCTTCGCCGAACCACGGCCCGAGGATCACGTCCGCGAGGACGAGTTGGCGGTTGTGCCGGCGATCGAGCTCCAGCTCTCCTCCGGAATCCGGCCAGAGGTGATCAAGCGATTGCTCCGAACCTACGGGGACGGCCTTCGCAGGATCGTCGAGACCGAGACGGATTGGTACAGGTCCGAGGTCGAGCTGCCTCTCCTCGAGGGAGGAATGACGGAGGCCGAGATGCTGGCGGCGCAGGCCGACGTCGGGTCCCGAATGGCCCCCCTCATGGAGCAGGCCCTGCTGTCCATCTACCATGGACAGCAGGAGCACGCGTGGAGCAATAGCGCGGTTGAGGACGTGGAGGCCGCGCTGGAACGGGCGGGCCTGTACCGTCGGGTACGCCGCCCGCCGGCCGTGTGCTTCCTCGACATCACCGGGTACACGCGGCTGACCGAGGAGCGGGGAGACGAGGCCGCTGCCGAGCTGGCAACGAGGCTGGCCACCCTGGTCCGCGGGTCCTCGCGGGAACACGGAGGGCAGCCGGTCAAGTGGCTGGGCGACGGCGTGATGTTCTACTTCCCGAACCCGGGTGATGGCGTGTTGGCCGCTCTCGAAATGGTGGCGGGCACGGCCGCGGACGCCCTACCGCCTGCCAGGGTCGGCATCCACGCTGGGCCGGTCGTCTTCCAGGAGGGTGACTACTTCGGCCGGACCGTCAACATCGCGGCGCGGATCGCCGCGTACGCGAGACCCGGAGAGGTGCTCGTGAGCCAGGAGGTCGTGGATGCGGCCGGTCTCGACGGCGTGGCCCTCACCGCCATCGGTCCCGTCGAGCTGAAGGGCGTCTCGCAACCGCTGAGTCTGCTGTCGGTTGGCCGGGGCGGCTGACCGGTCTTGCAGCGGCATCACCCTACGACTCGGATCGCTCCTCGTAGACGTAGGTCAGGACGCCGTCCTCAACGCGGGTCGGCAGCATGATCAGCCTCGCGTCGGGGCGGACGGGTCCCGAGAGGGCCTTGCCCGTCCGGGCGTCGAACGTGGATCCGTGCCATTCGCACGTGAAGGTGCCACCATCGAGCTTCAACGAGCCACCGTGGTGCATGCAGATGTTCAGGAAGGCGCGATGTCCTCCATGGAGATCAGGGGCTCCTTCATCGTCGCCTCCCTCGGGCGTGACTGACCTCGAACCACCTATATCGCGCCGACTTCGGCTCCCGCAAGGGCCATCGAGTCTGCCGGTACCCGCGCCCCGATTGCCAGAAGGATCTCGAGCCTCGATGAATGATCCGTCGCTGATGGTCCGACGACACCGGGCCAGTGTGCGACGGTTCAGCCGGCTCCTTGACCAGGTGTTGACCAGACGGCGTGCACGACCTAGTCGCGCGAGGAGAGGGCGACCTCGATGATCTGGAGGATCTCGTCGCCGACGAGCTCGTCCCGTGCGATCAATGATTCCCGGAGCGCCATCACGACGTCGCGATGCTCCTCGAGCAGCGCGGCGACGCGCTCGCGTTGCGCGGTGAGAATCTCCTCGACCCGCTCGCGTCCCTCCGAGTCGGCGAGCACCTTGCCCACGAGGTTCTTGGACCCGATCGGCCCCTCGGCGATCGCGTCGTAGCTGATCAGCGAGCCCGCCATCCCGAACGAGCCGACCATCTGCGCGGCAAGCGTCGTCGCGTGCTGGAGATCCGAGGCCGGCCCGGTCCCGCTCTCGCCGAAGAAGATCTCCTCGGCGACGAGCCCCCCGAGGCTGATCGCGATCGCCGCCTCGATCTCGGTGCGGGAGCGCGTGAAGCGCTCCTCCGCGTCGCCGTGCGCGAGGAGCCCGAGCGCCTGGCGCCGCTTGATGATCGACAGGACCTCGAGGCGCCGGCCAACCCCGGCGAAGTACGCCACGGTCGCGTGGCCGGCCTCGTGGGTGGCCACCGAGACGCGGTCGTACTCGGTGTACGTCACGGCCTGCTTGAACCCGAGCTCCTCGGTCAGCTTGGCCTCGTGGATGTCGGCGAGGTTCATCTCCTTGCGGCCGTTGCGGAGCGCGAGCAGCAGCGCTTCGTCGAAGAGGTGTTCGATCATCACCGGCGTGTACCCGAACGAATCGTGGGCCAGGCGCTCGCGAACGTTGTCGTCGTCGAGCTGCTCGTGATGCGTCTTCCGGTCGAGGAAGAAGTCGATGAGGTCGCGGCGGTCGCTCTTGGTCGGGACGTCGAAGTACAGGCGGCGGTCGAACCGGCCGGGCCGCAGCAGTGCGGGATCCAGGTGGTCGGCGCGGTTCGTCGCCGCGATCAGCAGGATGTTGTTGTAGCTGGGCCTCCCCGAGCGGAGCCGCTTGTCCGCCGGCAGATACGCGTTGACCCATTCGATGAGCCGCGACCGGAAGCGCGACCGCCACGGCGGTTGGTCGAAGGACTGCATCTGGATCAGGAGCTCGTTCACCATCCCCGATCCGGCGGGGACGCCGAAGTTGGACGCCACCCGCCCGAGCCCCGTCGAGTCCGGGCTCGCGTTGATCGATCCGCGATCGCCGCCGATCGCATCGATCTCCTCGATGAACCCGATCGCCCCGCCCTCCTTGCGAGCCAGCTTGCGCAGGGCCTTGAAGAACGATCGGATTCGGCCGCCCGTCGCGCCGAACCACATCGATTGGAACGCCGGCGCGGAGATGAACAGGAACGGGACGCCTGCCTGCTTGGCCATGGCCTTCGCGAGGTACGTCTTGCCCGTGCCGGGCGGCCCCTCGAACAGGATGCCGCGCCGGGGGTTCCCGCCGAGCTCGTCCCGGAACGTCGCGTAGCCGAGGAAGACGTCCATCGTCCGCGTCACCTCGTCCACCTGCGTGTCCAGCCCCCGCACCTGATCGAGGCCGATCTCGATCTCCTCGGGCCGGACGGGCATGTGGGGCGACCGGCCGCTGAACATGGGCATCAGGACGATCAGGACCATGGCCGCGATCAGCAGGAACACCGGCAGGAAGATCACCGTGTCGGGGCCGAGCGTCGGCAGCTTGAACGGGTTGTTGTCGAGGTAGCGGTACCAGAGGTACCCGTCGATCAGGCCCAGGAAGAGAAGCAGCCGCCACAGCCGGCGGCGGCGCGTCCGCTCGCGGACCTTCGAGACGTCGGCCCGGCCTTGCTTCATCGCATCCGACCCGTGCAACACGGCGGCGGTAGACCTGTTCGTGCGCTCCACGGGCACCCCTCGGACACGGCCTCGGATGGCGGATGCCACCTTAGGCGACTTGGGCGATGCGCGCATCCGGCGTTCGCACTACTACGCGGGCCCTCGGGCGTCCGCCACCGCCTACCGCGCCGGCGGCCGACCGGTTATCGTGCGGCCTCGTGGCCAGGAAGAAGCTGCCCCCGGTCACCCGCGAGGACGCCAGGACGATCGGCGCGCTTCTGCGGGGGCTCCGGCGAGCGGCGGGCTATCGGGCGGTCCAGGACGCGGCGTCGGCGTCGGGGTTCCCCGCGGCCCGCCAGACGATCTACGCCTACGAGCGCGGCGGCCTGACGCCCTCGCTCCAGCAGTTCCTCGAGCTGGTCGAGTTCTACGCGCTCCATTCGGTCTCCGCCGACGGCTCCAAGCCCGAGGACGACCTGCGAAGCCAGGCGGTCGCCGCCGTCGCGCGGGCGCTGAGCCTGCGGGCGTACCACGTGCGGCAGGCCCAGGAGCTGATCGAACGGCTCCAGCCGACGCTGACGGAGGGCCGGCGCCGGAAGGCGCGGTGATGCTCACACAGATCGACCACGTCGGGATCGCCGTGCAGGATCTGGAGGCGGCGGTCGAGCACTACCGCCGAACGCTCGGCGTCGAGCCCGTCCACCGGGAGCGGGTCGACTCCCAGGGCGTGGACGAGGTGTTGTTCGCGGTCGGCGCGTCGTTCATCCAGCTGCTCGGTGCCCTCGGCGGCGACACGCCGGTCGGCCGGTTCCTCCAGCGGCGCGGCCCGGGCGTGCATCACGTCGGCTACCGGGTCGAGGACGTGGCCGGCGCGCTCGAGCGTCTTCGGGGCCAGGGCCTGCGCCTGATCGACGAGGTCCCCCGTCCCGGCTCGCGCGGGACGTCGATCGCGTTCGTGCATCCGAGCGGGATGGGCGGCGTCCTGGTGGAGCTCGTGCAGGAAGGAGAGCCCGCTACGGGAGACCGGTGAGACCGCGCCGCGAGGCGTTGATCAGGACGGCCACGTTGCCCTCGGGAAGCTGACCCTCGCCCATCAGCTGATGGGCGTGCCCCGACTCCTCGTAAGCGAAGGTGTGGCCGAGGGTGCTCACCACCTTGTCCTCGCGCACGAGATCGTTGAACGCCGCCGCCTGCTCGTCGTTGAACAGGTGCGAACCCTGGTAGCGCTTCTGCAGGTACCAGAGGTAGCGGACGTCGATCATCGTGTCGTAGCCGCTGGTGCCGGCGCAGATCACGATCATCCCCCCGCGCTCGCAGACGAAGTTGGACGTCGGGATCGTGTCCTGGCCCGGATGCTCGAACACGATCCGCGGGTTCGTCCGCTCGCCGACGACGTCCCAGATCGCCTTGCCGAACGCCTTGGCGCCGTCGAACCACTCCTTCCACGCCGGGTCGTCCCACCGCGGGGGGACACCCCAGTGCGAGAAGTCCTTGCGGTTGACGTAGCCCACGGCGCCGAGTCGCCGGCAGAACTCCCCCCGCTCCTCGCTCGACACCACCGCCACGGCGCGCCCGCCGGCGAGCGTCACCAGCTGGATCGCGAGCGACCCGAGCCCGCCCGAGCCGCCCCAGACGAGGACGAGGTCGCCGGGGCGGACCGTGTTGGGGGGCCAGCCGTGCAGCATCCGGTACGCGGTGGCACCGGTGAGCGTGGGCGCCGCCGCCTCCTCCCAGGTGAGGCGTTCCGCCTTGGGGAGGCACTGGTGGGCCTGCACCTTGCAATACTGCGAGAACGAGCCCCAGCAGGTGTCGTAGCCCCAGACGCGGAAGCTCGCGGCGAGGCCGGGATCGTTGCCCTCGGCCACCCAGGGGTCGTCGAGGTCCCACTGGCCCGCGTGCACCACCACGTGGTCCCCCACCTTCACGTTCGTGACGCCCTCGCCGACCGCCCACACCACGCCGGCGGCGTCGGAGCCGACGACGTGGAAGTCGGTCGGCTCGCCCCAGCGCGCCTGGGTCTTCGTCACGTCGACCGGAACGCCGCGAGCCGCCCAGACGTTGTTGAAGTTGACGCCGGCCGCCATGACCATGACGAGCGCCTCGTGGGGGCCGATCTCCGGAACGTCGATCACCTCGTCGCGGATCGCGTCGCGCGGCTCGCCGTAGCGATCGGGCCGCACGAGCTGGGCGTGCATCTTCGGGGGGACCTCGCCGACCGGCGGCAGCTCGCCGATCTGGTAGCGATCCTTGGCCACGATCTCGCACCTTCCGCCCGCGCCGGTGGCGCGGAGCCTAGCCGGGGCCGAGCGGGGCCGACAAAGCGGATGGGCAGGTCGCGGCGCGTGGGCACCAGGTGCAGTAGGGACCGGGACGGAGCGGAAGCGGACGGCCGTTCTCCGTTGCCGACGCCGCGCGGACCGCCTCGACGACGCGATCGGCCGCGCGGTCGAGCACCCGCGCGTCGACGTCCTCGGCCTGCCACTCGCCGGAATCGAGGTACAGCGTGGCAACCCGATAGGGCGGGACGCCGAAGCGGAGCGCGAGGACCAGGGCGTAGAACCGCATGTCCTCGGCGTGCTCCGGCCAGGCGCGCCCGGTCTTGAGGTCGATCGCGAGCCGGGTGGCGCGGTTGGGCTCGGCGGCCGATCCCGCTCCGAGGACGAGGTCGAGCTGACCCAACAGGACGAGGGCTCCCCCGAGCAGCTCGGCGCGCACGTGCCATTCCGTCGACGGCGCGAGTTCCCGGCGAAGACGCCGCAGCGGCGGCAGCGTGGAGCGGAACAGCTCGAGCGTCTTCGCCGCTTGCATGAGCGTCTCGTCGCGGCGGAGCGGCTCCAGGCCGTCCCAGAAGTCGCGGAACGCGTCGTCCTCCCGAAGCCGCTCGGAGGCGTCCTCGACCAGACCGTGCGGGTCACGATCCTCGCGGCCGGCCACCTCGAGCTCGACCGCCTTGTGCGCGAGCCGGCCCGCGGCGAACCGGGGGGAGAACGCGAACGGGGCCCGCTCCCCCGCGCGAACGGCGTCGAACAGTCCCGGGCACCGACCCAGGTCGCTCAGGTTGGACTTGCCCAGCCACAGGGGATCCGCGAGCTCGAACGCGCGCGCGGTCTCTTCGATCCGGTCTCGGAGCCTCGGCACCAGGTCGGCGGGGAAGACGGGGCGCGGCGCCCCCGTCCCGATCAGCCCATCGAGCGTCCGGCGCTGGACGGGCGTGAGCTCGAGGGTGGCCTCCACGACGCGGGATGGTAGGAGTACCCACCGACATGGCCGAGACCCCCGACGAGATCCTGCGGGCGCTGGCGGACCCCGAGCGACTCGCGATCGCCGGCCTTCTCGCGCGGTCCGACGCCATGGCCTCCTCGCTGGCCGAGTCGCTCGGGCTGCCCGTGTCGCGCATCCGGAAGCACCTCAACCGGCTCGCCGCGACCGGCGTCGCCCGGCTCGGCGAGGACCGAAGGACCTACCGGCTCGATCCGGAGACGCTCCGCTGGGCGGCCGGTCAGGTGGGCCCGCCGCGCGAGGCGGGGCTCGCCCTCGGCGCCGCCACGGCCGACGAGGAGTCGGTGCTTCGCACCTTCTTCCGCAACGGCCGCCTCACCGAGATCCCGGCGAAGGAGTCCAAACGACGCATCGTGCTGGAGCGGATCGCGCTCGAGTTCGAGCCCGGCGTCCGGTATGACGAACGAACCGTCAACGCCGTCGTCGGTCGCTTCTTCGGCGACCACGCCTCGATCCGCCGGTACCTCGTCGACGAGGGCTTCCTCGCCCGCGAGCGCGGCGAGTACTGGCGGGCCGGCGGCCGGGTCGACGCCTGAGCCGGAGTCTCGCCCGGACGAAACCCGCGTTTCGTGCCGGGAGCGATGCGCTGCTAGGGTCCTCGCTCGTGCATGCCTACCCCATCCGCGCCCTCGCGGTGCTGGCGGCGCTCGGGCTCCTCTGCCTCTCGGCACCGGCGCTTGCCCATCATCGGCCCGGCCCCTGCGACCTCCATCGGGGCGCCGACGAGACGGTCCGGTCGCACTCCCGGCGGCTCGTCCGGTGCGCGGCCGAACGCTGGGAGGTGCCCGGCGGGGTCGAGACGGCGCTCTGCATCGCCCAGGCCGAGAGCGGCCTGAACCCCGAGACGGCCTCCGAGGGCGGCGACTTCCTCGGGCTCTACCAGCACAGCGCCGAAGCCTGGCCCGAGCGCTTCGAGGCGTGGACCCGGGACGTCTGGGAGCTGGACGAGAGCGCGCTGTCCGGGCGGACGAACGCGATCGTGACGATCCGGATGGTGAACGCGAACGGCTGGGGGCCCTGGGAGGGCGTCGAGGGCTGCTGAGGCGCGGCGGTCCGCCCGTTTCGGCGCGACGCTAGACTCCGGATCCATGGCGACCACCGAGGAGCGTCCGCCACCCCAGGCTCCCACGCAGACGGTCGAGGAGCGCATCGAGGCCCTCCGCAAACGCCGGGCCGCCCTGCGGGACGGCTCTCGCAAGGACGCCGTCCGCAAGCAGCACGAGAAGGGAAAGCTCACGGCGCGCGAGCGCGTCGACCTCCTGCTGGACCGCGATTCCTTCCAGGAGACCGACCCCTTCGCGGTCCACCGGACGCACGACTTCGGCATGGAGCGCAACCGCCCCGCGGGTGACGGCGTGGTCACGGGCTATGGCACGATCGACGGCCGCCGCGTGTTCGTCGCGAGCCAGGATTTCAGCGTGTTCGGCGGGTCGCTCGGCGAGGTCCACGCGGAGAAGATCTGCAAGGTCATGGATCTCGCGATGTCCACCGGCGCGCCCTTCGTCGCGATCAACGACTCGGGCGGCGCGCGGATCCAGGAGGGCGCCGCCAGCCTCGCCGGATACGGCTACGTGTTCGAGCGGAACGTGCGCGCCTCGGGCGTGATCCCGCAGATCAGCGTGATCATGGGGCCCTGCGCGGGGGGGGCGGTCTACTCGCCGGCGATCACCGACTTCACCTTCATGGTTCGCGAGACCTCCCACATGTTCATCACCGGCCCGGACGTGATCAAGGCGGTGACCGGCGAGGAGGTGACGTTCGAGGAGCTGGGCGGCGCGATGACGCACGCGAGCAAGTCGGGCGTCGCGTCCTTCGTCTCGCAGGATGAGGGCGAGTGCCTGGCCATGGTCCGCCACCTCCTGTCGTACCTGCCGCCCAACAACGTCGAGGACCCCCCGTCCTACTCGGCCGTCGACGACCCCGAGCGACGCGACGAGGGCCTCACCCATCTCGTGCCCGACTCCGCCAAGGAGCCGTACGACATGCACGAGGTGATCCGACGCGTGGTGGACGACGGCGACTTCTTCGAGGTCTTCCCCTACTGGGCGATGAACGTGGTGATCGGCTTCGCGAGGCTCGACGGCCGCAGCATCGGGATCGTCGCCAACCAGCCGAAGGTGCTCGCCGGCACGCTCGACATCGACTCGAGCGAGAAAGCCTCGCGCTTCGTCCGATTCTGCGATGCGTTCAACGTCCCGATCGTCACGTTCGTCGACGTGCCGGGGTTCCTGCCGGGGACGGAGCAGGAGTACCACGGGATCATCCGGCACGGCGCCAAGCTGCTCTACGCCTTCGCGGAGGCCACGGTGCCGCGGCTCACCGTGATCATCCGCAAGGCGTACGGGGGCGCCTACCTCGTCATGAACTCGAAGCACCTGCGGGCGGACGTCTCGTTCGCGTGGCCGACGGCCGAGATCGCGGTGATGGGCCCCGAGGGCGCGGTCAACGTCGTCTTCCGCAAACAGATCGAGAAGGCCGAGGATCCGGCCGCCGCCCGGGCCGAGCTCATCTCGCAGTATCAGCAGAAGTTCGCCACGCCGTACATCGCCGCCGAGCGCGGGTTCATCGACGACGTGATCGAGCCCGCCGAAACGAGGCCGCGGCTGGTGAAGGCGCTGCGGATGCTCGCGACCAAGCGCGAGGCCATCCCGGCCCGCAAGCACGGGAACATCCCGCTGTGAGCGACGCTCCGAGCGGCGGAGCGGTCGGCCCGCGCCGGCCCTCGCAGGGCGACGGCTCGCTGGCGAGGCACCACCGGCGGTTCGAGCTCCCCGAGGACCTCGCGCCCGAGGAGGAGCGCGCCATCATCCGCGCGCTGGAGCGCTACTTCGCCCGCGAGAGCCCCCACCCGGCGCCCTGGGTCCTGGCCGGTCGCGTGGACGCGACCGGCCTCGGCGCCCTCCAGGCTCGGAGGTACACGAACGCGCCGTGGGGCGCGGTGCTGTTC
>JBOGVL010000058.1:0-11436 GCA_050692535.1 Actinomycetota bacterium
CCGTTTGACAGTGCTGCTCAACGGGGTAAAGTGCGCTGAACTCCGGTTCAAGCGACCGATGGAGCTCGGCCGGAACTGTCCCGCGTTCAGGAGAGAGAACCTCGTGAGCAGCCCCAACCCGAAGCCGGCGAAGGACCGCCACCAGGAGATCCTGGACGCGGCGGCTCGCGTCATCACCGAGCGCGGGCTCGCCGAGACGAGGATCTCGGACATCGCCGAGCAGGCGGGGGTCTCGCCCGGCCTGATCCTGTACTACTTCGAGTCCAAGGACCGGCTGCTCGCCGAGGCGCTGACGTTCGCGAACGACCAGTTCTACCTGCGGACCTCGCGCGAGATCCGGCGCATGCCGAGCGCGATCGACCAGTTCCGCCGGCTCGTCGAGCTCTCGATCCCCGGGTACCTCCCCGAGTACGAGCGCCTGGACGAGTGGGCGCTCTGGATCGAGGTCTGGGTTCGGGCGCTTCGCGACGCCGAGATGGCCAAGGACCGCGAGGTGCTGGACGACCGGTGGCGCTCGCAGGTGGCGGACATCGTCCGCGCCGGGAAGGCGTCGGGTGAGTTCACGACGGACACCGAGGTCGACGAGCTGGCGCTCCGGCTCGCGTGCCTCATCGACGGGCTGGCGATCCAGGTCGTGCTGAACGACTCCAAGGTCACCGCCGAGCGGATGTTCCGGGCCTCCATGGAGGTCGCCGCGCACGAGCTCGGCTTCGAGCTCGAGCCCGCCGCCGCGCGCTGAACCCGTCCGTGGCCCCGACCCCGATGATCCTCGACGTCGACACCGGGATCGACGACGCGCTCGCCCTCCTGTACGTCTGCGCCTCGCCCGAGGTGGAGCTCGTCGGGGCGACGTGCGTCATGGGCAACGTGGGCATCGAGGACGTCGTGCGGAACACGCTGACGGTCCTCGAGCTGGCGGGACGAGCAGACGTCGAGGTCGCGCGCGGCGCGGCTCGTCCCCTCGTCCGCGATCATCAGCTCTTCCCGGTGGTTCACGGCGAGCGGGGGGTGGGCGACGCCGACCCGCCGCCGCCGGCCGGAGCCGCCTCCGATCGGTCGGCGGCCGAGCTCATCGTGGACGTCGTTCGCGATCACCCGGGCGAGGTGGTGCTCGTCGCGACCGGACCGCTGACGAACATCGCGGTCGCGCTGGCCGAGGAGCCCTCGCTGCCGAGCCTCCTCCGCCGCTTCATCCTCATGGGCGGCGCGTTCACGCACGCCGGCAACGTCACGCCGTCGGCCGAGGCGAACATCTGGGTGGATCCGGAGGCCGCGCACGCGGTCTTTCGTGCCTTCGCCGGCGCCGACGAGCCCGCGCTTCCCGTCTGCCTGGGCCTCGACGTGACCGAGCGCGTCTGCATCACGCGGCCCGCACTCGACGACGTGTGTCGGGCGAGCCCCGGATCCGCGCTCTCGCAGTTCCTCGCCGAGATGGTCCCGTTCTACATCGACTTCTACGATCGCTACGCGGGCCCTCGCGTCCTCCCGGGCGCCTGTCTCCACGACCCGCTCGCCGTCGCCGCCGCGATCGACCCATCGCTCGTACGGCTTCAGACAACCCGCGTCGAGGTCGAGACCGACGGCCGCTGGACGCGAGGGCAGACCATCGCCGACCTGTTCGATGTCCGGCGCAGTCCCTGGCCCGGCGAGTGGGAGCCTCAGGACAACGCTCGCGTCGCGCTCGACGTCGACACCGACAGGTTCCTGGACCGCTTCCTCCAGCGTGTCCGATCCCTGGTCGCCGGCGGCGCATGAGCGTCGGGCGGCTGGTCGTGCTCGGCGCCGCGAACATCGATCTCGTCGTGCGAGGAGCCCGCCTCCCCGCCCCCGGCGAGACCGTCGTCGGCGGCGCCTTCGAGCGCCATCACGGCGGCAAGGGGGCGAACCAGGCAGTCGCCGCCGCGCGGGCGCTGCGGGGAACGCCGCTCGAGGGCCGCGTCACGTTCCTCGGGGCGGTGGGCGACGACGCGTTCGGCGCGGACGCGTTGGCGGCGCTGGAGGCGGAGCGGGTCGACGTCTCGGCGACCAAGATCGCGCGTGGCATCCCGACCGGGGTCGCGCTGATCGTCGTCGACGCCGTCGGCGAGAACCAGATCGCGGTCGCACCGGGCGCGAACGCCGAACTGACAGCCGCCGACGTCGACGCGGTGATCGAGGGCCTCGGCCCGGGGAGCCTGCTCCTGGCAAGCCTCGAGGTCCCGTTCGCGAGTATCGCGCGCGCGGCCGAACGGTCCCGGGAGCGAGGGATACCGTTCTTCCTCAACCCGGCGCCGGCCTCCGCGGCGGCCGCCGAGATCCTGTCGAGCGCCTCGGTGGTGATCCCCAACGAGGGCGAGCTGGAGACGATCGCGCCGGGTGCCTCCGGCGCCTCGCTCGCCGCGACCCATCCCGGCCTGTCGGTGGTGGTCACGAAGGGGCGCCACGGAGCCGACGTCTCGGGACCGGGCGGCGCGGCCTCGATCGCGGCTGCGCCCGTCGAGGCGGTCGACACCACGGGAGCCGGCGACTGCCTGAACGGCGTCTTCGCCGCGGGGCGATTCGAGGGTCGGACGGTGGAGGAATCGGTCCGCCGCGCAGTGGCCGCGGCCGGCCTCTCGGTCGCCGTGCCGGGAGCCCGCGAAGGCATGCCGCTCCGCGATCGGATCGACCGGATCCCGGCGTGATCGTCAGGCGATCGCGGAGCCCGGCTCGACGTCACGATCGGGACGGAGCAGGATCACGCCGTGCTCGTTCGACATCGCGCCCAGCACGAGCACCTCGCTCTTGAACCCCGCGATCCGCTTGGGCTCGAACCCGAGGACGCACACGACCTGCCGGCCGAGGAGCTCGTCCTTCGGATAGTGGGTCGCCTGCGCGCTCGAGCGCCGGGTGCCGCGGGGACCGAAGTCGATCGTCATCCGGTATGCGGGGTTCCGCGCCTCGGGGAAGTCCAGGACCTCGGTCACGACGCCGACCGCGAGCTCGAGGCGCTCGAACTCCTCCCAGGTCGCGGTCACCCCGGGAATCGCTCGAGGTCCAGCCGGTGCTCGTCGTAGTGCTCGTACGTCTCGTCCGCGAGCTCCTCGACGGCCCGGGCGTCGACGTCGGGCAGCGCCTGCCAACGCTCGAGGACGGTTTTCCGCGCGGCGAGCAGCCCGTCGTGGACGGCGTCGACCGTCATGTCCCGGGCCTCGGCGGCCAGCCGGTCGTTGCGCTCGTCGACGCTCAAGCCGGTGCCGGGCTCCTCCGGCTCGCCCGCGCCGAACCGCTCGAGATTCCGCCCGCACTTCTCGAGCCAGCCGGCCATGTGCCAGAGCAGCTCCTTCACCGACCAACCGGGGAGCACGTCCGACCCCTCCCAGCGATCGCGAGGGATGCGGTGCACGGCCGCCTCGAAGCCCTCCCAGGCCTCCGCCTCGCGGCGAGAGTGCTCGGCGCGAAGGTCGCTCATCCGGTCAGCATACGCACGCCGCGCTTGGCGAGCTGATCGGCCACGATGTTGCGCTGGATCTCCGAGGTCCCCTCCCAGATCCGGTCCACGCGAAGCTCGCGGTAGAAGCGCTCGGCGACGTTCTCGCGCATGTAGCCACGACCGCCGAAGACCTGGACGGCCCGGTCCGCGACGCGATTCGCCATCTCGCTCGCGTACAGCTTGGCCATCGAGCACTGCGCGTGCTGCACCTTGAGGTCGATCCCGCGGTCGATCCCCTTGGCGAGCTCGTAGGTCATGAGTCGCGAGGCCCACAGCTCGGTGAGCGAGTCGGCCAGCATGTGCTGGATCGCCTGGAACTCGATGATCGGCGCGCCGAACTGCACCCGGTCCTTCGCGAACGTGGTCGCCTCCTCGATGAGCCGCTCCGCCGCGCCACAGCAGCGCGCCGCGATCATCAGACGCTCGTAGCGGAACCACTCGTACGTGAACGCGAGCCCGTCGCCCTCCCGGCCGATCAGGTTATCCGCGGGAACCCGGACGCCGTCGAACGCGACGACCGCGTGAGCATCCGCGTACGTGTGCGAGTAGGCGGGCTCGCGAACCAGCCGCACCCCCGGCGCGTCCTTGTCGACGAAGAACATCGCGTGTTCGCCGGCGCTGGGCCCCTCGGCGATCTTCGCCTGGAAGAAGACGTGGTCGGCGGAGTTGAAGGACGTCACGTGCCACTTGACGCCGTCGAGCACGTACTCGTCGCCTTCGCGGCGGGCGGTGGCTTTGATCGAGTCGACATCCGAACCGGCCCCCTCCTCCGTGATCGCGTAGCACTCGTGCCGCTCGCCTTGGATCGTCGGGATGATCCAGCGCTCGAGCTGTTGGTCGGACACGACGGCCGGCGCCCAGGCCGCCGGCGTGTGCACGCACCAGCCGAGCGCGTTCGTCACGCGACCGAGCTGCTCGGAGACCAGGACCTGCTGGAACATCGTCATCCCGCCGCCGCCGAGTCGCTTCGGCATGTTCATGGCGGACAGCCCGAGGTCGATCGCCAACCGGTGGTGCCGCGCCCGGAGCTCGTCGGGGAGCCGGCCGCCGTGCAGCTCGGCCTCGACCTCATGCGGGATGAGCTCCTCGTCGACGAACCCGCGGGCCCGACCCTGGATCTCGCGATCCTGGTCGCTCATCGGATACGTGCTCACCCCGGCGCCACCTCCGCGGGAAGCCTACAACGGGTTGAACGACCGTTCAGAGCGTAGGCCGGTCAGGAGATGAGCTCGAGGCGGTCGAGGTTGGCCCGGATCCGCGCGAGCGAATCCGCGTCGAGGGCGTGATCCCGCTCGGGGCTCTCCGCGTGGGGGCGCTCCCCGAACAGCTCGCCCGAGAGGTAGCGCTGTCCGGTGTCCGCCACCACGGTGACGATCCGCTCGAGCTCGGGATGCTTCTCGGCCACCTTCAACGAGGCGACGACGTTCATGCCCGAGGATGGCCCGCAGAGCAGCCCCTCCACGCGCGCCAACCGTCGCGCCATATCGAGGGACTCCGGCGTCGAGACCGTGACGACACCGTCCATGAGCGACAGGTCGAGGTTGCGCGGCACGATGCCGTCGCCGATCCCCGGGACGCCATGGGTCCCCCATCGCTGTTCGGAGATGAGCGGGCCCTCGGCCGGCTCGACGGCGTACGCGCGGACGCGCGGCTCCCGGGCCTTCAGCGCACGGGTCACGCCGCTGATCCATCCGCCGGTTCCCTGCGCGGCGACGACGGCGTCGACCCGGCCGCCGCACTGGTCCCAGATCTCCACGCCGGAGGTCTCCTGGGCAGCCGGGTTGTCCGGATTCTCGAACTCCCCGGGGAAGAAGTAGCGGCCGGGGTCGGCCGCCACGATCTCGCGCATCTTCGCGAGCGCGAGGTCGATGTCGGTCCCCGCGCCGGGCGTGAGGACCAGGTCGGCGCCGTAGGCCTCGATCATCCGCTTGCGCTCGAGGCTCATCCCCTCGGGCATCACGATGACGCACGGATACCCCATGATTGCCGCCGCCGCCGAGCAGGCGATCCCCGCGTTGCCGGTGGTGCACTCGACGATCGTCATCCCCGGCCTCAGGTCGCCGCGCTCCTCGGCCCGTCGGAGCATCTCCCGGTAGATCCGATCCTTCACCGAGCCCGTGGGCCCGTACCACTCGACCTTTGCGAGGACCTCGACCCCGGGCGGGGCGACGCGGCTCAGGAGGACCAGCGGCGTCCGGCCGACGGCGTCGAGCAGGGAGGAGGCGGGATGTCGCGCCGCGTCCCACTCGACCGTCATCTCGATCCCGCCCGCCGCTCGAGGTGGCCGAGACGTCGCGAGATCTTGTCCGAGGCCTCGATGGTGAGCCGGCCGACCCTCGGCAGGTCGACCGGCCGGACCCGGAACGCCGGGCCGGAGACCGAGAGCGCGGCGACGACCTCGCCGTCCGCCTGCCGGACGGGCGCGGCGACGGCGTTCAGCCCCTCCTCGAGCTCCTCGAGCGTCTGGGCGTAGCCGCGGCGCCGCACCTCGCCGAGCTGCGTCCGCAGCTGCCCGGCCTCCACGATCGTCCGCTTCGTCGAGCGCTCGAGGGGCACGGCGAGCCGGCGATCGCGCTCGCCGTCGTCCATGTAGGCGAGGAAGACCTTCCCCGTCGAGGTCGTGTGCAGCGCCGTCCGCTTGCCCACCCAGCTCACGCTCACGATGGAACGGGTCCCGGTCACCTGGTCGATCGCCACGACGTCGTCGCCGGAGAGCACGGCGATCGTCACCGTCTCGCGGGTCTCCTCGGCGAGGTCCTCCAGCACCGGGCGAGCGGAGCTCACCAGGTCCAGACCGGCCATCGCCGCGCCGGCGAGCCGGATCAGGCCGAACCCCAGCCGGTACCGCTCGGTGATGGGATCACGCTCGACGAGCCCGCGTTCGGCGAGCGTCGCGGCGAGCCGCGAGGCGGTGGCCTTGTGGACACCGAGCCGGCGGCCGAGCTCGGTCACCCCGAGCTCACCGGCCTCGGCGATCAGCTCCAGGGAGACGAGGGCGCGTGTGACCGACTGGAGGCCGCCGCCTTCGCCGTCTCGCATCGCGCAACACCCTATCTAGCGCCGCAACGTGCCCGGACGCTACGCTGACCCCTCGAGGCGTGTCAACGGCGTCGTCGCGCGGGAAAGGGTTCGTGGCGGGAACAACCACCCGGTACTGGAGATCGGCCGAACCAAAGCCGTCGTACGAGGTGATCGTCGTCGGCGCCGGCGGCCACGGGCTCGCCACGGCCTACTACCTGGCGAGGAACCACGGGATCACCGACGTCTGCGTCGTCGAGAAGGGTTGGCTCGGCGGCGGCAACGTGGCGCGGAACACCACCATCATCCGCTCGAACTACCTCTGGGACGAGTCGGCCGCGATCTACGAGCACTCGCTCAAGCTGTGGGAGAGTCTCGAGGAGGACCTCGGCTTCGACCTCCAGTTCAGCCAGCGCGGGGTGCTGAACCTCGCACACCACCTCGGCGACGTGCGTTCGAGCCGCCGCCGCGTGGAGGCGAACCGACTCAACGGGATCGACGCCGAGTGGCTCACGCCCGCCGAGGTCCAGGACCACTGCCCGATCGTGAACGTGTCGCCCTCGCTCCGATACCCGGTGATGGGCGCGACCCTGCAGCGACGCGGCGGCGTCGCGCGCCACGACCAGGTCGCGTGGGGCTACGCCACGCGCGCGAGCGAGCTCGGCGTCGACCTCGTCGAGCACTGCGAGGTCACGGGGTTCCTCCGAGGCAGGGGTGGCCGGGTCGAGGGTGTCGAGACGACGCGAGGGACGATCGGGGCCCCGACGGTCGCGCTGGTCGCGGCCGGCCACACGTCGGTCCTCGCGTCGATGCTCGGCCTCCGGCTCCCGCTGCAGTCGCACCCGCTCCAGGCCCTGGTCTCGGTCCTCCTCGAGCCGGTGCTCGACTGCGTCGTCATGTCGAACGCCGTGCATGTGTACGTGAGTCAGGCGGACAAGGGCGAGCTGGTCATGGGCGCGGGGATCGACGCGTACAACGGCTACGCGCAGCGCGGCTCGTTCCACGTGATCGAGCACCAGCTCGCGGCCGCGATCGAACTGTTCCCGATCTTCGCGCGGGCGAAGCTCCTCCGGACCTGGGGCGGCATCGTCGACGTCTGCCCGGACGCCTCGCCGATCGTCGGCCCGACCCCCATCGAGGGCCTGTTCCTGAACTGCGGCTGGGGAACCGGCGGGTTCAAGGCGACGCCCGGCTCGGGCTGGGCGTTCGCCGAGACGATCGCGAGGGGCGAGGCCGGCGAGCTGGCGCGACCGTTCGCACTCGAGCGGTTCACGACGGGGGCGCTGATCGACGAGCACGGCGCCGCGGCGGTCGCGCACTGATGCAGGAGCGGACGGTTCGCACGATCGCGCTCTCGCTGCCGGAGGCAGAGGAGCGCGAGACCTGGCAGACGCCGACCTTCCGGGTGCGCAACAAGATCTTCGCGATGTTCGCCGACGACAAGAAGGCGATCTGGATCAAGACGACCCGGGACGAGCAGCAGGCGCTCATCTCGCAGGATCCGACCACGTTCTTCTACCCGCCCTACGTCGGACCGAGCGGGTGGATCGGCGTCCGTTTCCGGACCGTCGACCGCGCCGAGCTCCACGAGCTCCTGGTCGAGGGGTGGCGGATGACGGCGCCGAAGCGGCTGGTACGGGCGTTCGACGAGCCGGAGAGCGCCTGACGTGTTGCTGGTCCCCTGCCCGTGGTGCGGCCCCCGCGACGAGGTCGAGTTCCGGTACGGAGGCCAGGCGCACGTCTCGTACCCCGCCGACCCCGACGCCCTCTCGGATGAGGAGTGGGCCGACTACCTGTTCATGCGCGACAACCCCCGCGGGGAGTGGGCCGAGCGGTGGTACCACTCGGCGGGCTGCCGCCGCTGGTTCAACGCGATCCGGGACACGGCCACCTACACGTTCGGGGCGTCGTATCCGCCGTTCACGGAGCCGCCGGCGTGAGACGTCTCGAGACAGGGGGGACGTGGATCGACCGGACTCGGCCGATCCGCTTCCGGTTCGACGGCGACGAGCACCCGGCGTTCGAGGGCGACACCCTCGCGAGCGCGCTCCTGGCCACCGGCGTCGACGCGGCGTTCCGCAGCCCGATCCAGGGACGGCCGCGCGGCGTCGTGACCGACGGTCCCGAGGAGCCGAATGCGTTCGTCGCGGTACTGGCCCCGTGGACGGACCTGATCGCACCGGCCACGACGGTGCCGCTCGTCGACGGCCTCGTCGCGGTGGGCCGCCGGGGGGTGGCCGACCTGGCCGACGGGGTTCCACCCGCGCCCGGCGGCGGCCACGTGCACCGGCACGTCGAGACGCTGGTCGTGGGCGGCGGCCCGGCGGGATGCGACGCGGCTCGCGCGGCCGCCGGGCGCGGGGATCGCGTCTTGCTCGTCGAGGAGCGCACGCGGGTCGCCGGCGAGGCGCCGGGCGGCGGCGACGTCGCCGTGCTGACCAATTCCACGGCGCTGGGCCTCTACGACGACGGCTACGTCGTGGTCCACGAGCGATCACGTCCGGTCGAGCGCGTCTGGCACGTCCGAGCTCGGCGCGTCGTCCTGGCGACGGGCGCGATCGAGCGGCCGATCGCGTTCGAGGGCAACGACCGGCCGGGCGTCATGCTCTCGGCCTCGGCGATGCGCCTGGCCGAGCGATTCGGCGTCCTGGCGGGATCGCGCGCGGTCGCGTTCGTGACGAACGACTGGGGCGTGTCGGCGGCCGAGCGCGTCCGGGACGCCGGCGCCGAGCTGGTCGACGTCGTCGACGTTCGGGAGGGTCGGCGCGTGATCCGGGCGGTCGGCGCCCCACGCGTTCGTTCGGTCGCGATCCGCGAGGGCGACGGCCCGGAGCGCGAGGTCGAGGCCGACCTCCTGCTCGTCTCCGGGGGGTGGAACCCGAACCTCAACCTGTGGCGGGCGATCGGCGGGGGCCTCGCCTACGACGAGGCCCGGGTGTGCTTCGTCCCCGAACGCGGCGGGCCGACCTGGCTCTCGGTGGTGGGCACCGCGACCGGCGAGCTGCCCGGCGCCGCGTCCTGCTGGTCCGTCGAGGAGGGCGACGACACGCGGAAGTACGTCGACCTGCAGCGCGATCAGACCGTCGCGGACGTCGCCGCCGCCGTCGGCGCCGGTCTTCGCTCGGTGGAGCACGTGAAGCGCGCGACGTACATCGGGACGGCGGTCGACCAGGGCCGAACGAGCGGCGTGCTTACGGCCGAGATCGTGAACTCGCTGCTCGGTGCGGGGGCGGGGGCGCAGGGGCCGACGAACGCCCGGCCGCCGGCGTCTCCGATCTCGTACGCGGCGATCGCCGGACCGTACCGCGGCGACCTCCTCGACCCGATCCGGACGACGCCGATGCACCCGTTGCACGTCGAGCGCGGCGCCGTCTTCGAGGACGTCGGTCAGTGGAAGCGCCCGCGGTTCTTCCCGCGCGAGGCCGAGGACCTCGAGGCGGCGGTCGCGCGCGAGTGCCTCGCGGTTCGGGGCGGTGTTGGGCTGCTCGACGCGTCGACGCTCGGGAAGATCGAGGTCGTCGGGCCCGACGCAGCGACGTTCCTCGATCGGATGTACACGAACCGGGTGTCGAACCTCGCGGTCGGCTCCATCCGCTACGGGCTCATGCTCGGGCTGGACGGCATGATCATCGACGACGGGGTTGCGATGCGCCTGGCCGAGGACCGGTTCCTCGTGACGACGACGACCGGCGGCGCGGCGATGGTGCTCGATCGCTTCGAGGAATGGCTCCAGACCGAGTGGCCCGACCTGCGGGTGTTCTGCACGAGCGTCACCGAGCAGTGGGCGGTCGCGGCGCTCGGCGGGCCGCGGGCGCGCGAGGTGCTCTCCGCCGCCGGGTGCGACCTGGACCTGTCCGCCGCTGCCTTCCCCTTCATGACGTGGCGCGAGGGGGCGGTGGCCGGCCCGCCGGCCCGCGTCTGCCGCGTGAGCTTCACGGGCGAGCTCTCGTTCGAGATCCACGTCGCCGGCCGGCACGGGCCCCACGTCTGGGACGCGCTCGTGCGTGCCGGCGAGCCGCTCGGGATCGCGCCGTACGGGACCGAGGCGATGCACGTCCTTCGCGCCGAGAAGGGCTACGTGATCGTCGGCCAGGACACGGACGGCACCGTCACCCCGCAGGACCTCGGGATGGACTGGATCGTGAACCCGTCCAAGGGCGACTTCGTCGGCCGGCGCTCGCTGCGCCGCCCCGACCTCGTTCGCCCGGACCGCAAGCAGCTCGTCGGACTGCTCCCCGAGGACCCCGACGCGCTCCTGCCCGAGGGGGCGCAGCTCGTCTGGCGGGACACCGGCCGGATCCCGATGCCGATGGCCGGCCACGCCACGTCGAGCTATCGGAGCGCCGCCCTCGGGCGCACCATCGCGCTCGCCCTCGTCGAGGGCGGACACCGGCGGCACGGCGCGACGATCTTCTCGCCGCTCGCGGACGGGACCGTCGCGGCGACGATCACGGCCCCGGTCTTCTACGACCCCGAGGGAGCCCGGCGTGACGGTTGACGCGCGCGCCGTGCTCGGTCATCGATCGGCCGATCTTGAACACCTCAGGGCCCGCGAGCTCACGTCGCTCCACCAGGCCTCGCTTCGGCTCGAGGTGCTCGAGGTCCTCGGCCCCCACCCCGTACGGCCGCCCACGGTTCCGAACACCTGGGCGGCCGTCGGCGGCCGGGAGCTGCTGTGGCTCGGCCCCGACGAGTGGCTGGTCGTCGGCGAGCCCGGCGACGCCGGCGTCATCGCCTGGCTCGAGGAGGCGTTCGCGCGGCTGCACCGCTCGATCGTCGACGTGTCGGCCAACCACGCCGTGATCGAGTTCCACGGCGACGATCGCCGGAACCTGCTGGCCGCCGGCTGCGGGTTGGACCTCCACCAACGCTCCTGGCGCGACGGGATGTGCGCGCAGACGCTGCTCGGACGCGTGCCCGTGCTCCTCCAGGAGCGCGGCGACGCCATGAGGGTGTTCGTCCGGGCG
>JBOGVL010000059.1:0-11244 GCA_050692535.1 Actinomycetota bacterium
CGGGACTCACCACGCCCGTGGCCTCGGAGGCCGAGGTCGCGGCGGTCATGATCGAGCAGACGCGTGGCCGGGTCGTCGTCGTGGCCGATCACTCCAAGATCGGGACGGTGGCCGACTTCGTGATCGTCCCCATCCAACGAGTCGACACGCTCGTCGTCGACGCCGGGATCGAGCGCGACTTCGTGCGCGACCTCCGCGACGCGGGGGTCGACGTTGTCGTCGCATCCGCCCCGGCGGTCGTGGCCCCCGACGACGGATGAGCGCCGACGACCCCGCCGGCCGTCCGGCCGGTCGGTCGATGCTGTTGCACCACCACTCGGAAGGGGGGAACGGATGGCCACCACGCAGGATCCCGGGTCGCAGGTCGAGCGCGACACCGCGGATCTGGAGCGCTTCGGCTACAAGCAGGAGCTGAAGCGCGAGCTCCACACGTTCAGCTCGTTCGCCGTCGCGTTCAGCTACATCTCGCCGTCGACCGGCATCTTCACGCTGTTCTTCCTGGGGATGGCGGCCGTCGGCGCATTCCTGTTCTGGACTTGGCCGATCGTGGCGCTGATGCAGTTCGTCGTCGCGCTGAACTTCGCGGAGCTCTCGAGCCACTTCCCGATCGCGGGGTCGGTGTACCAGTGGACGAAGTACCTGGCGGGTCGCGGCTACGCCTGGTTCACCGGGTGGTTCTATCTCATCGCGGGCATCCTCACGGTTGCGTCGGTCTGCGCGACGCTGCCGCTGGCACTGTTCCCGATGCTGAACACGATGTTCGACTGGAACCTCACCGCGGACTTCAGCGCGGGGGGCCAGCCCGACCAGGCCGTCGCCGCGCTCATCACGCTCGCGATCATCACGATCCTCAACATCTACGGCGTGAAGATCGTGGCGATCGTGAACAACACCGGGGTCTTCTTCGAGATCCTCGGGATGGTCGTGTTCGCCGTCTTCCTGGCGATCGCCCACGACAATCAGGGCATCGGGGTGATCTTCGACTCGGACAAGGCGGGGAGCATCTTCGCGTTCCCCGGGTTCGAGTGGAGCCTGTTCCTGGTGGCGATGTTCATGAGCCTGTACGTGATCTACGGGTTCGACACGGCCTCGACGCTCGCGGAGGAGACCCACAATCCGCGGCGGGAGGCGCCGAAGGCGGTCCTCGCCTCGGTCATCGGCGCGTTCGTGATCGGCGCGGTGTTCCTGTGGGGGATCCTGATCGCCGTCCCGGACATGGGCGAAGCGGTGGCCGGCTTCTTCGGGCCGGCGACGATCATCGGTGCCGTGCTGTCCGACGCGCTCACCGTGCTCTACCTGTTCGTGGTCGTGGCCTCCATCTTCGTCTGCTGCATGGCGATCCTTACCTCGACCATCCGGCTGGCGTTCGGCATGGCGCGGGACAACCAGCTGCCCTTCTCGAGGTCGATGTCGAAGGTCAGCCCGAGGCTCCACACCCCCGTGGCGACCTGCGTCATCATCGGGGCGCTCTCGGCGATCCCGTTCATCCAGTTCGCGGGGGCCAGCACGATCGCGGTCGGCGCCACGGCCTCCATCTACTTCAGCTACCTGCTGGGGAACCTCGCGTTCATGCGGGCCCGGATGCGCGGGTGGCCGAAGACGAGGGCGCCTTTCTCGCTCGGCCGCTGGGGCAAGGTCGTGAATGTCGTCGCCATCGTGTGGGGCGCGACCATGCTCCTGAACTTCCTCACGCCCTCCAGCGCCGAGTCGGCGTTCGATCCCAACTCGACGGGCGCCGACTACCTGCGGATCTTCTCGAACCCGAAGCCGGTCCAGACGGACTACTTCGTCGAGGGGGAGCAGCTCGTCGACTTCAAGATCGGGTTCCTGAACGACATCCCGGTCATCTGGACGGTGTTCGGCGTGATCGTCGTCGCGGGTGCGATCTACTACCTCGCGGTGCAGCGGAACAAGCCGTACGAGGCGGTGGTGCAGGCCGACGAGGACCTGGCGGGGATCGTCTCCGTCTGAGGGCGCGGAGGGGGCGGCCGGGCGCGGCCGCCCCCTCGCAGACCGCCGTGGCATCATCCTCCGGCGTGAAGATCGTCACGAGCCAAAAGGCGGAGGCCTACATCCGGTCGCGGGGAGGATCGGTGTGGGTCTGGCTCGACCCGCACCGGGGGATCGTCGGCTCCTACATCTGGCTCGAGGCGCATCCCGAACCGCCGCGGGCGAGCCGCC
This sequence comes from Actinomycetota bacterium, assembly GCA_050692535.1. Lineage (GTDB taxonomy): Bacteria > Actinomycetota > UBA4738 > UBA4738 > HRBIN12 > CALGFI01. The sequence continues at coordinate 2,182 of JBOGVL010000059.1, forward strand.
GCTCGAGCTTCACGAGGAGCTCGCGTCGCCCGCACCGATTCCGAAGCCTGGAGCAGGACGGGATCGTGGTCCACTACGACTTCGGCCGGCTCGATCCCCCCGAAGAGCTCCACTTCGACCGGAAGGGCTGGCGGCGGGGGACGCAGCGGCTCGAGGCGTACTGGAACGGCTCGGTGTTCGCCGGGCCCGACATCCCGGCGCCCGGGGAGCCGGCTTCGGGCTGATCTAGGCCCGGATGCGCTCACCGCCCGGGTCCCACAGGGGCTCGCGCACGACCTCCGCGTCGACCCACTCCCCGAAGACCTCGACGGCGAGCCCGGTCCCCACCTCGGCCAGCGCCACCGGGAGGTACGCGTAGGCGATGCTCCGGCCGACAGCGTAGCCGATCCCTCCCGACGTGATCCTTGCGACGACCTCGTCCCCGCTCCGGACGGGCTCGTTCCCGAGCGTCGACGACCGGGCGTCCGCGAGGGACAGGCACGACAAGCGGCGCTCCACCCCGCGATCGCGCAGCCGTGCGAGCGCCTCCCGACCGACGAACCCGACGTCCTTGTCGAAGGCGACCGCGAAGCCCAGGCCGGCCTCGAGCGGGGTGTCGTCGGGGGTGATGTCGGCGCCCCAGGACCGGTAGCCCTTCTCGAGGCGGAGCGAGTCGATCGCGCGGTACCCCGCCGGGGCCAGCCCGGCGGGCCGGCCCGCCTCCGTGAGCGTGTCCCACAGCCGGGCCGCGAACTCCATCGGGGGATAGAGCTCCCAGCCGAGCTCGCCGACGAAGGTGATGCGCGCGGCGCGGCAGGGCACGTCGCCGACCGTCGTGTCCCGCGTGCTCAGGTACGGGAACCCCTCGTTCGACAGGTCGTCGGGACAGACGGCCGAGAGGATCTGGCGCGCCCTGGGGCCCCAGAGCCCGAGGCAGGCGAGGCTCGACGTGACGTCCCGGACGGCGACCCCGGCGGCGCCGTCCAGGTTCCGGTCGATCCAGGCGAGGTCGAGGCTCCCCGATCCGGTTCCGGTCACGATCCGATACCGCTCCTCCTCGAGGCGGGTCACCGTCAGATCGCACCGGATGCCGCCGCGCGGGTTCAGCATCGGCGCGTACACGACGCGCCCGACCTCGACGTCGACGTCGTTCGCGCAGAGCCGCTGGAGGGCGTCGCACGCCCCGGGGCCCCAGACCTCGAACTTCGCGAAGCTCGTCTCGTCGAACAGGCCGGCGCGCTCCCGCGTCGCGAGGTGCTCGGCGGGGATGGCCGTCGACCACTGCTCGCCCGCCCATCCTCGCGGCCGGAGCTCCTCGAACCGGACGTCCTCGTTGGATCGGAACCAGTTCGCCCGCTCCCACCCCGCCTTCTCGCCGAACGCCGCGCCGAGCGCCTCCAGGCGCGAATACGTGGGGGCCATCCGCAGCGGCCGCCCGGCCACGTGGTCCTCACCGGGGTACTTCACGTCGTAGTGCTTCGCGTAGATCTCGTAGGCGCGGTCGAGCGAGTAGCCGCGGCTGCGGTACTGTGCCCCGAATCGCCGCACGTCCATCCTGGACAGGTCCATCGACGGCTCGCCCTCGGCGATCCACTCGGCGGTGTATCGCCCGACCCCGGCGGCGCCGGTGATCCCGTGCGCGCAGAAGCCGGCGGCGACGAAGAACCCGTTCACCTCCGTCTCGCCGAGGATGAAGTCGTCGTCGGGCGTGAACGCCTCCGGACCGTTCACGAAGCGGTTGACCTCCATCGTGCCGAGGGCCGGGATCAGCCGGACCGCGCCGTCCGCGATCGCGTCGAACCGCTCCCACTTCTCCGCCAGGAGCCGGTGGTTGAAGTCCGGCGGGATCGGCGTGTCGACGTGCCAGGGATCCGGGGTGCGCTCGTAGCCGCCGACCACGAGACCCCCGACCTCCTCTCGCACGTAGACCAGGCCGTCCGGGTCGCGGAGCGTGGGGAAGTCCGGCCGGACGCCCTCCATCGGGCGGGTGATGAGGTACTGGTGCTCCATCGGGACGACGGGGATCTCGACGCCCGCGAGTCGCCCGATCTCGTTGGCCCAGATCCCGGCGGCGTTCACCACGACCTCGGCCTCGACGGTGCCGTGATCGGTGGCCACACCTGCGACGCGGCGACCGCGGACCGTGATCTCCAGCACCCGCTCGCCGGTCCGGATCCTCGCGCCGCGCGCCCGCGCCCCCTCGGCGAACGCCGTCGTCAGGCCGGAGGGATCCAGGTGACCGTCGGAGGGGACGAGCTGCGCACCGAGCACACGCGAAGCGTCGATCAGGGGGAAACGATCGTGCGCCTCCTCGGCCGATACGATCTCGACGGGGAGTCCGAAGCTCTTGGCCCACCCCGCCTGCCGCGCGAGCGCCTCGAGTCGATACCGGGAGGTCGCGAGGTGGAGCGTCCCCACCCCGTGCCAGCCGGGGTCGACCCCCGTCTCCTCCTCGAGCCGGGGATAGAGGTCGACCCCGTACATCATCATCCGCGTGTGGCTCACGGAGTTCCGCAGCTGCGCCACCAGCCCGGCCGAGTGGAACGTCGAGCCGCTGGTGAGCTCGGCCCGGTCGATCAGGAGGACGTCGGTCCATCCCATGCGAGTGAGGTGGTACGCGATGCTGGCGCCGGCCACGCCTCCGCCGACGATGACGACGCGCGCCCGATCGTCCGACACCTCAGCCCTCGCCACCCGCCGCGCGAAGCCACGCTCGGAACCGATCGTCGGACATGCTCGTCGCCAGACGGGCGAAGTGGGTGTCGGCGTACGCCACGTAGTCGATGTCCAGCGCGGACAGGCCCTGCTGCACCACCCCCCACATCGCCTCGCGGAAGTCGGACATGATCCGCATGAGCTGCAGGCGGGCCCGATCGGCGTCGGTGGGAGCGCCGAGGTACCGTCGGAGGAGCGCCTCCTGCGCGTCCTCGGACATCGCGTTGTTGACCGAGAGGTTGCCGAGATCGAAGAAGGGGTCGCCCATGCCCGCGTATTCGTAGTCGACGAGCCAGATCCGGTCCTCGCCCCGGAGGAAGTTGTCGCCGAGCAGGTCGTTGTGACAAGGACGAAGCGGCGACGGGGCGGCCCGGAGTGCTCGCTCGATCTCCGCGGCGTGGGCATACGCGTCCTCGTACGCCTCCGGGATCGCGACGCCCCGCTCGAGGGAGACGCGTCGGTAGTCCTCGACGATCCGGAAGGCAGAGAAGGACCACGGCAGGTCCGGTCCGGCGTGGATCGCCCGGACGACCGAGACGACGTCCTCGATCGCCTCCTCGCGCTCGAGGTCGCCGGCGCCGAGCGGCTCGGCGTCCACCCATCGCGTGATCAGGCAGTCGTGCTCGGGGAGGACCGCGACGACCTCGGGGCCCACGCCCGCCGCCGCCGCGCTCCGTGCCGCGGCCTGTTCGGCGCCGCGGTCGATCCCCAGAAGGCTGGTCTCCTTGCCCGCCAGCCGGAGGAAGAAGGACCGGCCGCCGACGTCGACCCGGTAGTTGCGGTTGGTGCGTCCTGCCTCGATCGGGGCGATCACGGGATCCAGGCCGTCCCACTCCGGCACGGCGGCGACGGCCCTGGCCAGCTCGGCGTCCGGGTGCATCGGGCGCACGCTAGACCGCCTGTTCGTTTGCGGTCAAGCGTGATCGAACCTGAGCGTTCCAACGGCTGGAGGCGGCTGCCCCGCGCTCAACCCGTGCTCGCCTGCACCCGATAGTCCTGGTATCGGGAAGCGCCGGCGCGCGCCGGCCGGGAGCGTGATCGAGGGCATGAACGCGGTCAAACGGATCATCCGAGCATTGCCGCATGGCGGGGCGTTGCCGGACGACGTTTGGCAGCGGCGGCATCGATGGATCCTCGCGCTCCTGTGGGTCCACGTGCCGATCATCGCGATCCTCTCGCTCGCACGCGGGTACGGGCTTTCGCATGCGCTCTTGGAGGCGTCGCCGGTCTCGGCGCTGGCGCTCCTCGCCGGCATCTCCACTGGCGGCCGAGGTTTTCGCTCGGGGATGGCCGCCGCCGGGCTCCTCACCTCGTCCGCGGTCCTCGTGCACCTGTCCGGCGGTCTGATCGAGATGCACTTCCACTTCTTCGTCATGATCGGCGTGCTCACCATGTACCAGGACTGGGTCCCGTTCCTCGTCGCGATCGGCTACGTCGTCCTGCACCACGGTGTCATGGGAGTGGTCGATCCCAAGTCCGTGTACAACCATCCGGCCGCCTGGGCCAACCCGTGGGAGTGGGCGGCGATCCACGGCGGGTTCGTGCTGGCGGCGAGCGCCGCGTACGTGGTCGCCTGGCGCATGAACGAGGACTCGCAGGAGCGCGAGGCCCTGGCCCAGGAGGAGGTGGCCTTCCTCGCGTATCACGACAAGCTGACCGGCCTCGCGAACCGGGCGATGTTCGAAGACCTCCTGGTGATGGCGCTGGCGCGGGCGCAGCGGCATCAGCTGTCCGTCGCGGTGCTGTTCCTCGACCTCGACGACTTCAAGCTGATCAACGACACGCTCGGCCACTCGATCGGGGACGAGTTGCTGGTGCAGGTTGCGGACCGGCTCCGAGACATCACTCGGCAGACCGACCTCGTCGCTCGCCAGGGCGGGGACGAGTTCCTGCTGCTGCTCGCCGACCTGGACGGCGACTCGAGCCACCCCGACCCCCGCGCCTCCGGAGCCGTGTACGTCTCCGCGGAGACCGCGGCCGAGCGGATCCAGGAGGCCCTGCGAGCGCCCTTCGAGCTGTCGGGACACGAGGTGTACGCCTCGGCGAGCATCGGCATCAGCGCCTACCCGCTCGACGCGGCCGACGCGACCAGCCTGCTCAAGAACGCCGACACCGCCATGTACTGGAGCAAGCGATCCGGCCCGGGCGGCTATCGGGTCTATTCGGGCGAGGATGCCGGCGCCCCGGTGCAGCTCTCGCTCGCGACCCGGCTCCGGCGCGCGGTGGACGAACAGGGGTGGATGCTGCACTACCAGCCACTCGTCGAGCTCGAGTCGGGCCGCATGACGGGAGTCGAGGCGCTGCTGCGTTGGCCGGACCCCGCCGGCGGCCTCATCGCCCCGGGAGAGTTCATCCCGCTGGCCGAGGAGATGGGCCTGATCGAGGCCATCGGCGACTGGGTGGTGGAGGAACTCTGCCGACAGGACGCGGAGTGGCGTGGGCGCGGCCTCGAACTGGACCTCTCGTTCAATCTGTCCGCGCGTCAGCTTCGTCAGGGCAAGCTGGCCGAGAAGCTCGGCCTGCCCTTCGAGGCCCACGGGGTCGACCCTCGGCGCGTGGTCATCGAGATCACCGAGTCGGCGGCGATGGCCGACCCGGAACGGACGCAGTGGCTGTTGCAGGAACTCCGCGAACGCGGGTTCCGCGTGGCGATCGACGACTTCGGGACCGGGTACTCGTCGCTGTCGCGGCTGCGGCACCTGCCCGTCGACATCCTGAAGATCGACCGGTCGTTCATCACCGACGCCGACGCGGATCGCCGGGCGGCCAGCATGGTGGCGGGCATCGTCCGGCTCGCCGAGGGGGTCGGCATGACGCCCTTCGCCGAGGGCGTCGAGACACCGGATCAGCGTTCGTTCCTGCTCGCCGCCGGCTGCCGCCGCGGCCAGGGCTTCCTCTTCGCCCGGCCGATGCCGCCGGAGGACATCGAGCGCGTCGACCGAGTGGAGACGGCGAGCGTTCGGGTCGGCGGGGTGGAGGCCGACACGGTTGACAGCGGCCGAGACGTCTCTAGACTGGCACGACCATGAGCGGTACGAGGGAGTTCGGGAAGCAGCAGGTCCTCGTACTTATTACGTAGGCGCGGCCGGGCCAAGGAGGCCCGGGTCCCGCGCCAGATGCCCCTCGCCGCGCGAGGGGCTTTTTCTACCCCGGAACCCACTCCCAAACCCGTCCCACCAGAGAGGAGCAAGCGATGCGCTACGAGTTCGAGCGAAGCGGACGCACCGTCGCCAGCGTGCTGTGGGAGGGACCCGGACAGGTGACGGTCGACGTCGCCGACCCGGCCGATCGCCCCCAGTTCGACCGGTTCTTCGGCGAGGAGGTCGCCTACCTGGACGCCGGCTTCGACTTCGGCGGCGGCATGGACGACGCGGGCATGACGACGCGGCGGCGCGACTGGACGCCGTGGGAGTTCGAGCGCCAGGTGCGGAACCTGGCCCACCGGATGGGCGCGACCGTCCGCCGGGTCCCGACCGGCCCCGTCGAGGAACGAACCCCCTGGGCGGTCGCCCGATGAGGCTCACCGGCGCGCAGGCCCTGTTCCGGTCCCTGGAGGGCGAGGGTGTGGACCTCGTCTTCGGGATCCCGGGCGGGGCCATCCTCCCCGCGTACGACCCGCTGATCGAGGCGAATCTCCGCCACGTCCTCTGCCGCCACGAGCAGGGGGCCGGCCACGCGGCCGAGGGTTACGCGTGGGCGACCGGCAAGGTGGGGGTCGCGATCGCGACGTCGGGCCCGGGCGGATGCAACCTCGTGACCGCCCTCGCCGACGCCAAGATGGACTCGGTGCCGATGGTCGCGATCACCGGCCAGGTCCCCACGCCCGTCGTCGGCAACGACGCCTTCCAGGAGGCGGACATCTGCGGCATCACGATGCCGATCACCAAGCACAACTTCCTCGTCAAGGACGCGAACGAGCTCGCGGGGACCATTCGCGAGGCGTTCCACATCGCGCGCACCGGTCGTCCCGGCCCGGTGCTCGTCGACATCCCGAAGGACGTCCAGCTGCAGGAGATCACCTGGAGCTGGCCGGAGTCGGTGGACCTCCCCGGGTACAAGCCCACGACGAAGGGCAACCTCAAGCAGGTCCGCAGCGCCGCCCGGCTGATCATGGAGTCGAAGCGGCCGGTCCTCTACGTGGGCGGCGGCGTGATCAAGGCGAACGCCAGCAAGGAGCTGTTCAGGCTCGCCACGGACGGGCGCCTTCCGGTCACCACGACCCTCATGGCGCGCGGGGCGTTCCCCGACACGCACGAGCTCGCGCTCGGGATGCCGGGGATGCACGGGGCGTACACGGCCGTGACCGCGATGCAGAAGGCCGACCTGCTCGTTGCGCTCGCCGCGCGGTTCGACGACCGGGTGACGGGTCAGCTCGCGTCCTTCGCCCCCGACGCCAAGGTGATCCACGTCGACATCGACCCGGCCGAGATCGGAAAGAACCGCACGGCCGACGTTCCGATCGTCGGCGACGTCCGGGACGTGATCACCAAGCTCACCGTGGAGCTGAAACGCGCTCAGGAGGAGGCCGGCGGGGCGCCGGACCGATCCGAGTGGCTCGCGACCCTCGAGCAGTGGAAGTCGACCTATCCCTACCGCTACGACCAGCCGGCCGACGGGCCGCTGAAGCCGCAGTTCGCGATCGAGCGGCTGTACGAGGCGACCAAGGGCGACGCGATCGTCGTGGCCGGGGTCGGACAGCACCAGATGTGGGCCTCGCAGTTCTGGCGGTTCACCGAACCCCGGACGTGGATCAACTCGGGGGGTCTCGGGACGATGGGCTTCGCGGTGCCGGCCGCGCTCGGCGCGGCGGCCGGCCGTCCGGACAGGCGCGTCGTCGCGATCGACGGAGACGGGTGCTTCCAGATGACCGCGCAGGAGCTGGCGACGTCGACCACCGAGAACATCCCGTTCGTCACCGCGATCATCAACAACGCGCATCTCGGCATGGTCCGCCAGTGGCAGGAGCTCTTCTACGAGGAGCGGTACTCCCAGGTCTACCTGTCCTACGACACGCCGGACTACGTGAAGCTCGCCGAGGCGTACGGCGCCGTTGGCCTTCGCGCCGAGCACCCCGACGAGGTGGACGCCGTGATCGACAAGGCGTTGTCGGTCACCGACCGCAGCGTGGTGATCGACTTCCGCGTCGACTCCCGCGAGATGTGCTTCCCGATGGTCCCGGCCGGCGCCTCGAACGACGACATCATCGTGGGACCCGAGGGCCTGAAGCCCGTCAACGATCCCGCGGAGGCACCGGTCGCATGAGCCTCCACACGATCTCGGTGCTGGTCGAGGACCGACCCGGAGTGCTGACGCGTGTCGCGGGCCTGTTCGCCGCGCGAGGGTTCAACATCGACTCGCTTGCCGTCGGTCCGACCAGCGACGACGGCCTGTCGCGGATGACGATCGTCGTGCAGGTGGACCGCAAGCCGCTCGAGCAGGTCACCAAGCAGCTGAACAAGCTGGTGAACGTGATCAAGATCCTCGAGCACGAGCCCGGGGAGGCGGTCGAGCGGGAGCTGATGCTCGTGAAGGTGCGGGCCGCCGGCGAGGACCGGCCGCGGGTGATGGAGATCGCCACGGTGTTCCGGGCCACGGTCGTCGACGTCACGCGGACGACGCTCACGCTGGAGGCCACGGGCAAGCCGGAGAAGCTCGAGGCGCTGCTCCAGCTGCTGGGGGACTTCGGCGTGATCGAGCTCTCGCGGACCGGCCGGATCGCGCTCGCCCGGGGCGATCGAGGGATCCGCGAGCGCGGCAAGAAGACGAGGTTCGCCGTGGCCGGCGCCGAGGACTACGCCGCCGGCGGCGTCTGAGGCTCGACAACAGGCCCACGACCAGGGAGGAACGACCGACGTGGCGACGATCTACTACGAGGAGGACGCCGACCCGTCCGCGCTGTCGGGGCAGCGGATCGCCGTGCTGGGCTTCGGCAGCCAGGGTCACGCCCACGCGCTGAACCTGAAGGACTCGGGTCACGACGTGCGGGTCGGCCTGCGCACCGGTTCCTCGTCGGCCGCGGTCGCGGAGGAGTCCGGCCTGTCGGTCCGGCCGATCGCCGACGCGGTGGCGGAGGCCGACGTCGTCATGGTGGTGCTGCCCGACACGTCGCAGGCCAAGGTCTACGCGGACGAGATCGCGCCGAACCTGAAGGCCGGCGACATGCTGATGTTCGCCCACGGGTTCAACATCCACTTCGGCACCATCGAGCCGCCCGCTGCCGTCGACGTGACGATGATCGCGCCGAAGGGGCCCGGGCACCTGGTGCGCCGCACGTACGAGGAGGGCATCGGCACGCCGGCGCTGGTCGCCGTGCACCAGGACGCCACGGGCAAGGCGCGCGAGCGCGCGTTGGCGTACGCCGCCGGGATC
>JBOGVL010000060.1:0-11097 GCA_050692535.1 Actinomycetota bacterium
GAAGCACGGCGAGGGTTTCGGCGCGCCGCGCCGATCGCGCGAGCGCGTGCTCGAGCCGGTCGCGGAAGACCGCTCGGTTCGGCAGCCCGGTGAGCGAGTCGAAGAGGGCGCGCCGCTCGAGCTCCGCCTCCAGGCGCGACCGGTCGGTCACGTCGCGCGCGTTCACCACGAGCCCCCGGACGCTCGGGTCGTCCAGGAGGTTGCTCACGATCGCGTCGGCGTCGCGGTTCGAGCCGTCCGCGTGGCGGAGCCGGAACCCGCCGGTCACGGCGGCGCCGGGCTCGGCCGCCGCGTCGGCCAGGATGCCTTCCAAGAGCGGACGGTCCTCCGTCACGACAAGCTTCTCGAATCGCGTTCCGACGAGCGCATCGGCGGCGATCCCCATGAGCGGCTCGGAGGACGGGCTCTGGTACACGATCCGACCGTCGGCGTCCACGACCGTGATGAGGTCCGACGCGTGATGCACCAGCGACCGGAACTGCGCCGTGCGTCGCGCGCCCGCGCGCCGCATGAGCAGGCCCATCCCGACCGCGACGATCGCCCCGAACACGCCCAGCCCGATCCCGATCGTCACGAGGCGGCGCACGGTCGCCTGGCTCTGGAGCGTCATCTCGCCGACCGCGTCGTTCGAGACGCTCGTGACCAGACCCCCCGCGATCCGCAGATCGAGGATCTGGTTCTCGAAGGTCGGGCCCGAGGGGTACATCAGCATCAGCGCGTCGCCGATGTCGATGAGCTCCTCGATGACCTCCTGCTCCAGCTCGAGCTTGGCGACCACGGTCGGGTCGTCGGTCGCCTCGATCGTGATCTCCTCCTCGGCGCCTCGGACCGTGACGACCTCGCCGCCGTGCAGAAGCGCCTCGGCGTTCGCGCGGAGCTGGGCGATGTCGTCGGCCGGGTCGGCCTGATAGCCCTCGACGACCAGCATGACGTCCTTCACGTATCGCTCGGCGAGCGCCCGCTGCCGCGACGCGATGTTCACGATCAGCGCCGAGTCCCGCTCGTCTCCGACCGCCTGGGCGGTGTACGAGGTGATTCCTGCCACGACTGCCAGGTACGCCGCGATGATCCAGCGGAGCCGGCCCTCGCTCCGAAGCCCCCCGAGAAAGCCGGATCGCTTACGCATCGGCCGCCTCGGACTCCTCATCGCTCGTACTCATCGGTCTCGCGCCTCGGTCACCGGCGGATCGGTCGCCTGCCCATCGGTCACGACCAGCGGGTCGCGCATCCCGGACAGGTAGTGGCCCTCGAGGTTGCAGAACATCACGTAGGAGCCGGCCTCGAGCGGCAGGACGAGCTCGAGCGTTTCGCCGGACGGGACCTCGGTCAGCTCGTCGAGCGGCTCCACCGCGTCCTCGCTCACGCTCAGCCCGTCGGGGCCGAGGGGCAGAGCGTCGGCCGGGAGGTCGGTGCGCACGACGACGAACTCGTGCGTGGCCTTCCCCTCGTTCGTGACGCGGAACGTCACCATCCCGCTCGGGGAGGTGCCGGTGTCGGTCTCGGTCCAGAAGTCCTTGAGGGTGACGGGGAACACCGGGCCCGGGGGCTCCGACGGCGCGTCGGTGCAGGCGGCGAGCAGCAGGAGGACAACCCCCCCGAGAAGACGACGGCGTCCCGACCCCCTGATCACTCCTCCAGGCATCGGATCGGCGGGGTGCGTGCTTAAGCATCGCCGCTGGTCAGGGGGGCCGGATCTCGGTAGGGGCGGCGCGTGGCACGTTGATTCGGTTGATCAGGTCCTCGCGGGGTAGCTCGTCGCGCCTGTTGATTCGGAGGCGACGCAACCTCCGAAAACGGCGAGTAGGAGGTTCGATTCCTCCCGGGGCACCTAGGATCGGTCGTGTTTCCGAGTGATGGGGCTGGGCCTTTGGCGAGCACTGGGAGGATCAGGCAGATCCTGGCCACGCTGACGCTCGTGGTTCCGGCCGCCTGCGGAGGTGCGGTCGACCCGCCGTCTGAAACGATGGGGAGCCCCATGGAGCCGGCGTCGCCGACCGCTCCGGTAGAGGGTCAGCCGCCCACCGCAGACAACATCCGAGGCATCTGGCAGCACGCCACCCAGCCCAGTCGGATGATCCGATTCGGCCCGGACCAGGCGTTCGCCGTGGATACCCACGGATCGATCGATTCGTCCCCGGCGCTGGTCGGGACGTATGAGCTGGATGGTCGAGACATCGTCGTCACGGTGACCCAAGTCGGTGGGGCGTGCGACGTTGGGGACACGTGGACCTGGCGAACAGGGATCCCGGGCGACGGTCGACTCCAGCTGGTATTCACCGAGACTGGCCGAGGCCAATGCGCCATCCCGATCGGGACGGAATGGTCGTTCATTCGCCTGTCACCCAGGTCGTCGGCCGGTGCCGACCTGATGGCTAATCCGATCGGAGGATTCGCCCGGCTCCCGGCGAGCTCCGACGAGGCCCTCGAGGTCTTGGACGGGTTGTGGCTCCTCGGACGGGGCGGTCATCTGCTCCGGCTCAGGCCATACGGTACCTACGCGATCGACGACACGGGGCTCCTGGGGACCGATCCTTACGACGCCGGAGCCATCGAGGTTGCGGGGACGACACTCACCCTGGTGAGCGGGGCCGGCTCCACCCGCTGTGCCGAGGGGGATCGCCTCGTCCTGCGGAGCGTGCAGATCGATGAAACCGGCCGCTCCCTCCGGGGGACGGTGGTCGACGACGATTGCTCGCACGCCATCGGCGCTCGGCCGACCTGGATCCGACTCTCCCTTTGACCCGGGATCCGCGTCCCGTTGTCGGCACCAGGCAAGGTTCCATCGCCGAGCCGCCGTGCGCCGTGTGCTTCGTGCGCAGCGGTTAGCAGCATCTTTCGAAACCGCGACTCGGAGGTTCGATTCCTCCCGGGAGCACTGCTACCAGCGGAAATGCCGGATCGAAACCTCGATCATCGGATTCACGAAGGTGAGTCGGGCGAACACCGCTTCCCGCATCCGGCCGAAGGGTTCGTCTCACCCTGGCTGACGCGCAACCGTGCTCACCGAGGTCGCTCGCCAGCGGCTTTCGGCCGCCGCGCCCGGCTCAAGGACGACCACGGCCGTCTCTCGCGGGCGTCGCGCAGCATAGCCGTCGAGGTTCTGGTCCAGTTCGCGCCAGCGCTGCCATAGCCGTTCACGATCCTCGCCAACCGCAGCCCTCCCGAGCACCTTGCGCCGGATCCCACCGGCCAGCTCGACGATCGCCTCAGGGTGGGCCTGCAGGTTGAGCCACCAGGCTGGGTCAGCCGCACCCCAGCCGTTCATGGCCAGCGAGACCAGGTTGGGCCCCTCCTCGTAGTAGCCGACGATCACGCTTCGCGGCTCGCCGCTGCGCCGACCGCGAGTGGTGAGCCGCAGGGCACCCCACTTACCTGGGCGCGGTGGCCACAGCCCTTTCCGCCTCCCGCTCACCCAGACGATCATCCGGTGCACGTGCCAGGCGGTCACGACAAACCACCGAGGTGGTAGACGCGCCTTGCCTCCGGCCATGCCAGGTCCCAATCCCGACGACGACCTCACCATAGTTGGCTCTCGTGAGCGGAGCACCGCGAGAGGCCCCACCCACCCGCCTCCCTGACGCACCGGCACACGGCTCTGGAGCCCCTCGATCAGCATCTTCCTCGGGCAATGGTCGAGGGCGCTCCATTGTTCTCGGTGAGGTCCGCCTCTTGCTCGACACACCCCCAGACGATGAACACGCGATCGACACCAGGCGCCTGCCAGCACCCACCCAAACGGTAGGGGCCCCACCCTTCCGCCGGGTCGGCCGTAAGGCCACAATCCAACCGAGGAGGGTGGCTGCTCGTGAAGATCGGGGCGGCAAGGCGCATGGCCTGGGGCCTCCTAGCCTTCGGAGTCGTGCTCGCCGGTGCTGGGTTGGTCCTCTCCGCACTGAACGGCGAGCGGGGCAGCGGGCTCCTCTCGGTCACGCTGTTCACGATGAGCTTCTTGGCGGCGGCGCTGACCGGGTCGCTGGTCGCCTCCCGCCGCCCCGACAACTCCATCGGCTGGCTCATCTTGGGGACGGCACTAGGCCTCGGGGTAGCGGGGCTGTCAACCCAGTACGCGACGTACGCGGTGCAGACCAATCCAGGTGCACTCCCGGGAGGGGTGTGGGCCGCGTGGGTCGGCAGCTGGGCATGGGCGGCTGCCATCGGTCCCATGGTGACGTTCCTGTTCCTGCTGTTCCCGGACGGTCACGTCCCATCGCGGCGATGGCGGCTGGTCGCCTGGGCCGCCGGGGTGGATCTGGTGATCATCGCTGTGGCCGGCATGGTGAACCCCAACGCCGATTCGGGACTCCCCGTCGGCAACCCCATCGGGATCGAGGCTGCAGGAGAGGCGATCGATGCGCTGATCGGTGTTGCGTTCCTCATCCTGGTGATCCTGGTTCTCCTTTCGGTTGCGTCGTTGATCATTCGGTTTCGCCGTTCCGGGGGCGACGAACGCCAGCAGATCAAGCTGTTCGCGTTCGCGGCCGGGCTCCTGGCCGGATGGCTGACACTGACGAGCATCGGCGAGGCCGCCGGGATCTCGTGGCTCGTCGATTCGCCGTTGATCCAGGCGGCGTCCACCGTGGCATTCCTCGCCCCGCCCGTCGCGGTCGGTGCCGCGATCCTGAAGTACCGCTTGTACGAACTCGACCTCGTGATCCGCAAGACGGTCGTGTTCGGGTTGCTCGCCTTGTTCCTGACGCTCGTGTACGCGGTGGTAGTCGGCGGAATCGGTGCCCTGGTCGGCAGCACGAGCAACACGCTTCTGTCCTTCGTGGCGGCCGCCACCCTCGCGGTCCTGTTCCAGCCGGCGCGGGAGCGCGCGCGGCGGGTCGCCGACCGGCTCGTCTACGGCAAGCGCGCGACGCCGTACGAGGTGCTGGCGGAGTTCTCGGGCCGGGTCGGCGAGGCGTACTCGACCGACGACGTCCTTCCGCGTATGGCTCAGCTGCTCGCGGAGGGCACGGGCGCGACCTCGGCGACGGTCTGGCTCCGGGTCGGCGGCGAGGTCCGCCCGACGGCGTCGTGGCCCGAGGGGCAACACGAGGACCCCCTTGCGCTCGAGGGAGACGCCCTCCCTACGTTCGAGGACCAGGACGCCGTCGAGGTCCGGCACCAAGGCGAGCTGCTCGGTGCCCTCACCGTCACGATGCCTCCGGCGGATCCGATGAACCCGGCGAAGGAGAAGCTCGTGCGCGATCTCGCCGGGCAGGCCGGGCTCGTTCTCCGGAACGTGCGCTTGATCGAGGAGCTCCGTGCCTCCCGGCAGCGCCTCGTCGCGGCCCAGGACGAGGAGCGGCGACGGCTCGAGAGGGACCTGCATGATGGCGCCCAGCAACAGCTCGTGGCGCTGTCGGTAAGGCTGCGGCTCGCCGAGTCCCTCGCGGAGCGAGATCCCCCGGGAACCAAGGCGATGCTCTCAGCGTTGCAGACCGAAACCGGGGACGCCCTCGAAAACCTCCGACATCTCGCGCGTGGCATCTACCCCGCGCTCTTGGCGGACAAGGGCCTCACCGCGGCGCTGGACGCTCAAGCGCGCAAGGCGCCGGTGCCGGTTGAGGTGCGTGGCGACGGGGTTGGCCGGCTGCCGAAGGAGATCGAGGCGGCCGTCTACTTCTGCTGCCTGGAGGCCCTGCAGAACGTCGCGAAGTACGCGCACGCCACTCACGCGGAGATCCGGCTATCAGCGAGCGGCGATGAGCTCGCGTTCGAAGTCGTCGACGACGGGGATGGGTTCGACCCGAGCGCGCTGCGACGAGGGAGCGGCCTCCAGGGTATGGCCGACCGTTTGGAGGCTCTGGGTGGGAGTCTCGAGGTCCGCGCCGAGCTTGGAGTGGGCACGACCGTCACCGGGCGCATCCCGGCCCGAGCACTGGAGCCGATCCAATGAGCAGACGTCTGCGCTGCGGCTCGAGTGGAGGTCCAACGCGTCGACACCGACATGGGAACCGACGACGTGATGGCCTTGCCGTACCTCCTTCGGCGCCCGGACGTCGCGGTCGACGCCATCGCCGTCGAAGGAAATGGCCTGGCGCATTGCGGGTCGGGCGTGCGCAACGGTCAAGCCCTGCTGTCGCTCGCGGGCGTCCCCTCGACACCGGTGGATCGTCGAGTACCCGAAGCTTGATCCATGGCTTCCGAAGGCCGCGAGTCTCTTGGCCGTTACGAGGCCGTCGCTGGCCGGTAGGAGATCCGCGCTAGCACAAGTAGCCCGATCCCCAGAACAATCCCAATCCAGGGCGCCGTGCTCCACCAGTGCGATGGCGTCTCGGCGATTCCCTTGGCGAGGCCCCGGATCGTGTATCCGGCGCCGAAGACGCCTAGCACTACTAGGGACATGCCGCCGATCAGCAGCACGCGCGTGCGCTTGCGAGCCTCCATATCGATACCCACGGTATGGGCCTGTGTGGCGGCGGGCAAGTGCGTCGCGTCGCAATTCCGTTGCAATCTCGGTGTTGGGCGCAAGTCGGAACTGCGAAGTCTCCACGATCAGGGCCGACACAACCTCCGACGCCGCAGCGTAGCCGATCAGTCGGCGCGCCTTGTTGCTGGCTGCGGACCCCGAGGCGTTGCCGGGGACGCGTTGACAGGGATTCAGAGCGAGCCGCGGCTCAAAACGAGCCCGAAACTGCTGATCGGGAGAGGGTAGGCTCAGATCGTGGAGGTCACCCCGATCCTCAACGTGTCGGACCTCGACGCCAGCTTCGACTGGTTCGCCAAGCTCGGCTGGGCAAAGGGCTGGGACTGGTGCCCGCCCGACGCCGCGAAGTCGACCTTCGGCGCCGTCACGTCCGAGGGACGCGAGATCTTCCTCTGCCTCGACGGACAGGGTGGTCGTGGCGAGTACGGCGCGTGGCTGTCGCTGTGGGTCGACGACGTCGACGCGGTCCACGCGATCTGCGAGCGGGAAGGGCTCGAGGTTGTCGAGCCTCCCGACGACAAGCCGTGGGGCGTCCGTGAGATGCATGTTCGCCATCCCGACGGGCACGTCCTCCGTGTTAGCGCGGAGAGCGCCCACGAGCACCCGCACGAGTAGCCGCATGGACAGCTGCTGGGACGACGTCCTGGGAAGCATGCCCAACGAGACGCTGGCCGTGCGCCGAGCAGCGTTCCGTGAGCTCCTGTCCGGTCGCGCGGCATCCATCGAAGAGGTCGCCGCCGCGGCTGGCCTGTCTCGCGACGCGGCGCGCGAGGCGGCCGACCTCGTGGTCTCGGTCGGGATGGCGGAGACCGACGACGGGGTGATCGTCGGCATGGACGGGCTCACGATGCGACCGACGCGCCATCGGCTCCTTCTCGATGGCGTCGGACTGTGGACCTGGTGCGCCTACGACATCGTGGGCATCGCGGCAGCGCTGGGGGCCGACGCCGTCGGGAGCACGGAGTGCGGCGCCTGCGGCCGACCGCTCGAGGTCGTCATCGGGAAGGGGAGCCCGAGAACGCCACGGTGGGATGGCTGCCCGACGAGTCGTGCTCGAACGTGAGGGCGGAGTTCTGCCCGAGCGCGCTGCTGTTCTGCTCGCGGGCGCACCTCGAAGAGTGGAGGGCGCCGGGGGGGGGACACCGGCTCCGGCGAGGCGCTCGACGCCGAGTCCCTCGCGGAGCGCGGCCGAAGCTTCTGGGCCGAGCTCGTTCCCTGATCGGCTACGCCGCTCGCAGCGCCTCGCGCGGCTGCTCCGGCGTCGGCGAACCGGCGAGTCCCTCCGGCGCCTGGTAGACGCGGCACGTCAGGCCGAAGGGCCCTTCGGCGCCACCGAATGGGTCCCGACCGTCGACGAGGATCGTCGGAGAGCCGATGAACCGCGTGCGCTCCGCGTCCTCGGCGGTCTCGACCCGCTCCAGGATTGGCTCGACGTCCACCCCGCCCTCCGCGCGAAGCGCTTCGCGGAGCCGATCGTGCATGGTGCGCCAGTGGGGGCACCCCTCGAGATAACGGAGTCGGACCTCCATCAAGCGAGGCCGTTCGGCTCGCGCAGGGCGGCCGCGTCGGCACCCGAGAGGAGCCCCGTCCTACGAGGTTCTCGGACGCCGGCTCCCGTCGGTAGATCACCCGGGTAGTTCGTCATCTTCAACAGTCCTTCAGCCAGTCGTCGCGGACGGGAAGTGGTGGAAGCGCGGGAACACCCAGCGGAACAGGCTCAGGCCCGGCTTCTTGCACCAGCAGTCCGGGTAGCACTCGCACGTCAACAGGCCGGCGGCCTCCTTCGCTCGGGCGGCGAGCGCCAGGATCAGGTACCCGATCGCGAAGGCCAGGACCAGGCGCTTCATCGAGTCACGGTAGCACCGGCCCCGAGGTCATGAGGTGGGCCAAGTTCGCGCGGATGGCTTTGGGTCAAGAACGAAATCGAGTCTGATCACCAACTCGATACAGATCGCGGAGCGATCCGATCTCGCCGCCATGCTGGAGGTCGTGATGAATCATCGTCCAGAAGATCTGCCAGGCCGGCCACTCCTCGCCCCAGTTCGTGCGTCGCGGCAGATCGAGGTCCCGATCATCGAGCGAGGCGAGGTCTTCGCGAAGCAGGTCGTGACCGCGCTCGATCATCGCGAGCGACCCCGGCACGTCGTGAGGCGTCTCGAGGGTGTCCCACGTCAGCGCCCCCGGTCCGAACGCGTACTCGTGATACATCACCTTGCACGTGGCGACGTGGGTGAGCCGCCAGCCAATCGTCGTGAACGGCGCCGGGACGGGATCGGGCTCGGCATAGTCGTGCGTCCACCGACCTGACTCGTCCCGGAACACTCGCCAACAATCCGGCGCGGGCTCCCACCAGAACTCGTGGTCGCTGACACCCTCGACACAACGGCGGAAGATTGCGTAGGCGTCCTCCATTTGGGCGGCGAGCAGCTCCGCGCACCGTCGAGGATGATCGGGTTCCACGAGCCGAGTCTAGATTCGCCGGCGATGCGTGCGTTGCCACGGTCTTGGGAACTGATGGGTCGGATGGAGCGATTCGACGCGATGCTGGCCGAGGCACGCCGGGGCGACCCTGGGGCTCTCTCCGCGCTCTATCGACTCCTTCAACCCCCGATCCTTCGATATCTACGAGCGCTTGAGCCGCGGGAGGCTGAGGACCTCGCTTCCGAGGCGTGGCTCTCCGTCATCACCAGCCTCGACCGTTTCCGCGGAGACGAACCCGCCCTTCGAGCCTGGGCGTTCACGATCGCCCGAAGCCGCCTGATCGACCTCCGACGCCTTCGCGCCAGACGCGGAACCGTTCCCACCAGCCCCGAGGAGCTCGCGGAGCACGCGGAGACTCGAAATGTCGAGGAAGAAGCTCTGGCGGAGCTGTCGACCGAGGAGGCCGTGGCCCAGATCGCCAGCCTGCCGCACGACCAGGCGGAGGTGGTTCTGCTCCGCGTGATCGGCGACCTGAGTGTCCGGGACGTCGCGGCGATCATGGGAAAACGTCCAGGCACGATCCGCGTGCTGCAGCATCGAGCCCTCCGAAGCTTGGCCCTGCGCGTCTCGCGACAGGCGGTCGCGGAATGACTTCGCGGAGCGGTTCCCCCGATGACCTCCTGTTGATGCTGGATGAACGCACCGCCGACCGGCTGCTTGCCCGGGCCGTGGACCCCGACGACGCACCGCCCGGTTACGCGGAGGTCGCCCGATTGATCCGAGCCGCCGCCGTGCCACCCCCCGCCGGAGAGCTCGGCCTTGAGGCCGCGGCCGTGGTCGCCGCCGTGGCCCTTCGCGCTCGGATCGGGTCACCCACCCCACCCGTCCGAGACAGACCAACGGTGCGACGCGGGTTCTCCCGTCTCAAGGTGGCGGGGCTCGTGGTGGTCGGATTCCTTGGGACTACCGTTGGTCTCGCGGCCGCCGACGCCCTGCCCGATGCCGCCCAGACCCTCATCTCGGACTCGCTGGCAAGGATCGGCATCACCGTGCCATCGGGAGACGACGAAGGTTCAGCTGGAGACGAACGCCCCGACCACGACGACCCCCAAACCTCCAATCCGGGCGACGCCACCGGCGTCACCAAGAACACTGAGGCCTCGAGGAGCACCGGCGGTGGCCCGAAGCCGGCTGAACACCGTCGCCCGGCTCACGATCCACCCCCGGCGATGAGCAAGCCGAGCACCGGCGGCACCGGAACCGCTGATGCTGCAAGCGGAGGAGCGAGCGAGCACGGGACCACCATCGCGGACGAGAGGAGCGACGGACACAGCTCGGCGGGCTCGGGCAACTCGAAGAACGGGAACGGCAACGGCGACGGCAACGGGCCCGGGCAGGGTAAGGGGTGGAACGCCCAGGAGATCGTCGCCGAATCGACTCCTCCGTCGAACGGAGCGAGGTGATCGCGGGGCAGTCAGGACGGCTCACTCGGCCGGCGTGCGCTCGAGGGCCGACGGGGCCGCTGGGACACACGGTCCTCCGTGATTCAGGCCCGGGTGTCGTCGAGATGCTGCAGGAGGGTATGAGCGGCGAGCTCGATCTCCTTGTGTCGCCACTCGGCAGCGCGGAACTGACAGGCGATCAGACCGCTTCGATGGACGCGACGAAAGTCTCCGTAGACGAACGCGTACCTCGACTTGGTCTCATCGGTCGCGCCATCCGTGAGCCCGAGGTGCCACTCTGCGTAGTCATCCCACGAGTGGGCGGACAGGAACTCGTTCTCGTCATCGGCACTCGGTTGCACGTCGCCCCACACGCTGTCGAGCACGCACTGATGGGTGTGGATCAGCTTCCTAGCCCGCGCCGCAGCGCGTGCGTTCACCGTGTACGAGGCCATGCCGCATTCTCGTTGGAATCCGTCTCCCCTGCCACCGGTTGGCCCATCCGAACGGCTGCCTCCGGAAGCTCGGGTCCGCTCCCTGGACGTTGTTGCCGCCCCGAGGATTCTGTCGCACCATGGCGACACGGGAGAGAGGAGGTGGTCCAGCTTGCATAAACGGCAGGAGACCCCCGAGGTGACTGGCTGCTGAGCCGTCCCTCCGGGCAGGGGCACCGCCCCTGCCCGTCCGCCGGGAGACCGGCAGAATCCAACCAGCTCACCAATCTCGCCAGCTCCGGTTTGGTCAACCGGACGAAGCCTCGGCAGGGGCCGAAGTGCTGGTGAGGCGATCGACAACCGGACGGGCCGGGCCATGAGGGCC
>JBOGVL010000061.1:0-11050 GCA_050692535.1 Actinomycetota bacterium
GCTCGGGACGCTCGCAGCTTGCGAGGCGATGCGTCGCTCCGGTGTCGAACCCGGGCAGGTGGACCAGGCGATCTTCGGTCACGCGCGGCAGGCGGGTAACGGTCCGAACACCGGCCGACAGGTGAGCGTGCGGGCCGGCGTCCCGGTCGAGGTCCCGGCCTACAACGTGAACATGGCGTGCGGCTCCGGGATGAAGGCCGTGCAGCTCGCGGCCCAGCAGATCCAGCTCGGCGACGCGGAGGTGGTCCTCGCCGGGGGCATGGAGAACATGACCCGGGTGCCGTTCCTCCTCGACCGCATGCGGACCGGCTACCGGCTCGGCGACGCGCAGGTGGTCGACGCGATGTACCGGGACGGCCTGCTCGACCCACTCTGCGGCCTGATCATGGGCGAGACCGCCGAGAACCTCGTCGATCTGTACGACATCTCACGCGAGGAGCAGGACGAGCTCGCGCTCGAGTCGCAGCAGAAGGCGACGGCCGCGGCCGGCGCGCGCGCCGAGGAGCTCTTCCCGGTCGAGGCGCCCGATCCCAAAGGTCGGGGCACCGTCACGCTCGCCGGGGACGAACACCCGCGCCCCGACACCTCGGCGGAGACGCTCGCAGGGTTGAAGCCGGTGTTCCGTGAGGACGGCAGCGTCACGGCCGGCAACGCCAGCGGCATCACGGACGGCGCCGCGGCGATGATCCTGATGAGCGAGTCCCGGGCTCGGTCCGAAGGGCGCGAACCGCTCGCAGCGGTCCTCGGCATGTCGTGGGCCGGCGTGCCGCCCGAGATCATGGGGATCGGACCGGTGCCGGCGACGAAGCGCGTGCTCGAGCGGACCGGGCTCTCGCTCGGCGACATCGACCTGATCGAGATCAACGAGGCGTTCGCGGCCCAGGTGATCGCGTGCGAGCGGGAGCTGAAGATCGACCGCGACCGGCTCAACGTGCGCGGCGGCGGGATCTCGCTCGGCCATCCGATCGGGATGAGCGGTGCGCGTCTGATCCTGTCGCTCGGGTATCAGATGCGCGAGCGTGGGGTCGCGCTCGGCCTCGCCACGCTCTGCATCTCGGGCGGGCAGGGCCTGGCGGTCGTCCTCGAGCGCTAGAGGGAGAGGCCGGAGCCGATGACCGTTCACGCCGTGGTCCTCATCCAGTGCGAGATCGACGAGATCCCTGAGGCGGCCCAGGCCATCGCCGACCTTGACGGCGTCTCGGAGGTCTACTCGGTCGCGGGCGAGTTCGACCTCGTCGCGATCGTCCGCGTGGCGAACCACGAGGACCTCGCCACGGTGATCCCGGGAGGTATCTCGAAGGTCGAGGGCGTGGCCCGCACCGAGACACTCATTGCGTTCCAGGTCTACTCGAGGCACGATCTCGAACGACTCTTCTCGATCGGTTTCGACGAGTCGTAGCCGTTCAGCCCGCCGACGGAAGCTCGATCACCACGGGCAGCGCGCTCCGTTTCCAGTCCTCGAGGTCACCGGAGTACCTTGGCCGGTACTTCTCGACCACCAGCTCCCTCGCGAGCTCGTCCTCCTCGGGCCGCTCGACGAGCGACGCGCGACAGATCATGTCGCGGTCGCCGATGCGAAGCGCCACCGTGGGGTTGGCCTGCAGGTTGCGGACCCAGTCGCTCCCCTCCCCGCCGCCCGCCAGCAGATAGACGCGGCCGCCCCGCATGGCGAACCAGATCTCGATCGTGTGGGGCGTCCCGGAACGCCGGCCGGTCGTCGTCACGTAGCAGTAGTCGAGGTCGGCGAGCTCGACATCCTCCACTACCGGACGGCCCAGACGACGAGGCCCGCGATCACGACGACCGCCGCGAGCAGGTACAAGAGGTCGCCCCGCTTCACCTTGCCCGGCCGCATTGCGTTGAACCCCATGTCAGACCTCCTCCGGGAGCCGGTAGTAGCGCCGGAAGGTCGGTTCGGAGAGCCACTCGACGTGCTGCCGGACGGTGGATGCGTACGTGCGCGCCTCGACCTCGTCGCGGCAGGCGCGCGACGACACGTCTCTCCCCGCGGGATCGAGGATCGTGACGCGCCACCCGCCGAGGTCGTCGCGGGTCGTCGCGACGCCGTACCGGTTGGACCCGTCAGCCTCGATGGCCGCCGTGGGTCCGCTCCAGGCGCTCGAGGTGCTCGCGGAGCTGGTCGAGCACGGTGTCCGGATGCAACACGAACTCGGGCTCGAGATCCGCCACCTTCTCCAGCGCGTTCTCGAGCGTGTTGCCGGCGCTCTCGGCGTCTCGCAGCGCCTCCACGAGCACCGCCGCGTAGTCCGGCTGGAACGGCTTGCCGTCCCACGGACAGACGCCGCCGTTCTCCAGCACCTGTTTGAGCAGGAACTCCCGTCCGCACCTGCGGCACGTGCCCTTGATGTTCACGCGGTCTCCCTCTCGATCCGCCCCTCGACGAGCTCCAGCAGCCGGTCGGCGAGATCGAAGGGGTCGATCGGCTTCACGAACCACGCGTCGGCGCCCGACCAGCGTGCCAGCCACGCGTCCTGCCGGCGATCCAGCAGGATGACGATCACCCCTCGATACGCCTCGGGGTCGCCGCGCAGGGTCCTCGCGAGCGCGAAGGCGCCGGCGCGCGAGGCGATCTCGTCCGCAACGATCGCATCCGGGCGCGAGCGGAGCCCGACCCGGGCGCCCTCCACGCCATCCGATGCGTCGAGGAACTCGATCGGCGAGCCCGCGGCGCGCTCGATGCTGCGAACGACGAGCCGCATCAGATCGCGAGACGCGGGGTCCGGAGACACGAGTAGCACCCTCATGCGGCGGATACTACCAACGCCCCTATCATGGAGCGGTTCGCGACGACCCCTGTTCGGGAGCGACCCCGTGTCGAACGAGACCTACCTGGACCACGCGTCCGCCACGCCGCTCGACCCGCGGGCCCGCGAGGCCCTCATGGCGGCGCTCGACGAGTTCGGCGATCCCCTCCGACTGCACCGGAACGGGCTGGCCGCCCGCCGGCTCCTCGACGAGTCGCGCGCCCGGATCGCGGCGGCGATCCGATCCCAGCCCGACGAGATCGTCTTCACAAGCGGGGGGACCGAGTCGGTTGCACTCGGGATCTGGGGCGGCGTCCGGCCCGTGCGCGAGATCGGCCACCGCCTCGTGACGACGACCGTCGAGCATCCCGCCGTGGGCGGGGTCCTCCACACGCTCGAGACCGACGGCTTCGTGTCGGCGCTCGTCGAGGTGGACGCCGACGGTCACGTGGATCTCGACCGATTCGCGGCCGAGGTGCGCACGCCCGGCACGCTCCTCGCGTCGATCCAGCATGCCAACCACGAGGTCGGAACGATCCAGCAGATCGCCGACGCGGCGCTCCTCTGTCGCGAGGCGAAGGTCCTGTTCCACTCGGACGCGTGCCAGACGGTCGGCCGCCTGCCGGTCGACGTGCACACGATGGACGTCGACCTCCTCTCGATGTCGGCCCACAAGTTCGGCGGCCCCGCCGGTGTCGGGGCGCTGTACGTGCGACGCGGCGTCCCGCTCGCGGCCTATCCGTGCGGCGATGACCGCGAGCGCCGGCGGCGCTCCGGCATGGAGAACGTCGCGGGGGTCGCCGCGATGGCGTCCGCGCTCACGGCGAGGCTGGAGGACATGGCCGACCAGGCCGCGCGCCAGTGGGCCCTGACCGATCGGATCCGACGCGGGCTCGAGGAGCGGGTGCCGGCCGCGCGCGTGTACGGCCACCCGACGCAGCGCGTGCCGCATCTCGTCGCCTTCTCGGTCTCCGACCTGGACGCCGAGATCCTCAGCATGGCGCTCGACGATCGCGGCTTCCGGATCGCCGCCGGCTCCAACTGCTCGGGCGCCCCGGGCGATCCCTCGCCCGTCCTGGAGCACCTGGGTCATCCGGGGACGCCGAGCTTCCGGATCGGGATCGGTCCCGAGACGACGGACGGCGACGTCGACCGGCTCCTCGACACGCTTCCGCCGCTCGTGGCCGAGCTCCGGCGGGTGGGCTCGGCCGCCGAGTCGGCGATGGCCCGCTACGGCGCCGAGCCGTAGCTCAGTCGACGCTCCACGTGTCCCCCGAGTGCAGCAGCTTCTCGAGGTTGCCCGTGCCCAGGCGATCCGCCGCCGCGTCCAGCTGCGCCATCGCCGCCTCGCCGTAGACAGGGCGCTCGACCTCTCGGAACACGCCGATGCACGTGGGGTCCTGGGGGCCGCGTGCGAGCTGCGACAGCGCGAACGCGAGCGACGGACGACCGTGGACGTCGTGCACGACGATCGCGCTCTGGTCGACCTGGTCGACGTTGGCGACCACCAGCCGGCCGTTCTCGCCCACCGCGACGCAGCGCGTCCCCTCGTCGAACACGATCGGCTGGCCGTCCTCGAGGCGGATCTGGTTGTGGGACCCCTGCGGCTTCTCCCGCAGCAGATCGAACGCGCCGTCGTTGAAGACGTTGCAATTCTGGTAGATCTCGACGAACGACGCGCCGCGATGCGCCGCCGCCTGCCGCAGGACCTGGGACAGGTGCTGCCGGTCGTTGTCGAGCGTCCGGGCCACGAAGCTGGCCTCGGCGCCGAGCGCCAGGGCGATCGGGTTGAAGGGGTGATCCACCGAGCCGAACGGCGTCGACTTCGTGACCTTGCCCTCCTCCGACGTCGGCGAGTATTGGCCCTTCGTCAGCCCGTAGATCTGGTTGTTGAACAGCAGGATCTTGAGGTTCACGTTTCGCCGGAGCGCGTGGATCAGGTGGTTGCCGCCGATCGACAGGCCGTCGCCATCGCCGGTGACCACCCACACGGAGAGCTCGGGCCGCGCGGTGGCGATGCCGGTGGCCAGGGCGGGAGCGCGGCCGTGGATCCCGTGGACCCCGTACGTGTCCATGTAGTACGTGAACCGCCCGGAGCATCCGATCCCCGACACGAACACCGTGTCGTCGGGCGCGATGCCGAGCTCCGGCATGAACGCCTGGACGGTCGAGAGGATGGCGTAGTCGCCGCAACCGGGGCACCAGCGGACCTCCTGGTCGCTGGTGAAGTCCTTCTTCGTGAGCGTCGCGACGGCTCCGCCGCCGTTGCCCTCGGGAGCCGGTATCTGCGGTTCGCTCATTCGTCCATCACCCTCAGGATCTCGCTCTCCAGCTCCTCGGCGAAGATCGGCTGGCCCTGCACCTTGGTCAGGCTCCTCGCGTCGACGAGGTACCGCCCGCGGATCAACAGGGCGAGCTGGCCCAGGTTGAGCTCGGGGATCAGCACCTTCGGGAAGCGCCGGACCACTTCTTCGATGTTGGACGGGAACGGGTTCATGTGGACCAGATGCGCCGTCGCGACCTTGCGGTCGCGCTCGCGCACGCGCCGGGCCGCGGCGCGGATCGTCCCGTACGTCGACCCCCAGCCGAGCACGAGCAGCCCGGCGTCGCCGCCGGGATCGTCGACCACCAGCGGCGGAACGTCGTCGGCGATCTTGGCGACCTTGGCCGCGCGCAGCTGCGTCATCCGTTCATGGTTCTGCGGGTCATAGCTGATGTCGCCGGTTCCATCCTCCTTCTCGAGCCCGCCGATCCGGTGCCGGAGGCCTCTCGTCCCCGGGACCGCCCACGGCCGGGCAAGGTTCTCGTCCCGAAGGTACGGGAGGAACTCCTGGCCGGCGTTCGGGCCGGTCGCGAAGCTCGGGTCGATCGTCGGCAGCGAGTCGACGTCGGGGATCGCCCACGGTTCGGACGAGTTCCCGAGGAACGTGTCCGAAAGCAGGATGACCGGCGTGCGGTACTTGACCGCGATGCGCGCCGCCTCCAGCGCCGAGTCGAAGCAGTGGCCCGGCGACCGCGCGGCGACGACGGGCAGCGGAGACTCCCCGTGCCGGCCGAACAACGAGAGCAGCAGGTCGCTCTGCTCGGTCTTCGTCGGCATGCCGGTGGAGGGACCCGCGCGCTGGACGTCGACGACCACCATCGGCAGCTCCAGCACCACGGCCAGCCCGAGGGTCTCCGCCTTCAGGTCCATTCCCGGGCCGCTCGTCCCCGTCACGCCCAGGTCGCCGGCGAACGAGGCGCCCAGCGCGACGTTGGCGGCCGCGATCTCGTCCTCGGCCTGCAGCGTGATCACGCCGAAGTTCTTCAGGCGCGACAGCTCGTGGAGCAGCTCCGAGGCGGGCGTGATCGGGTAACTCGCGTAGAACAGGCGGAGCCCGCTCCGCTCCGCGGCCGCGACGAGCCCCCACGCGAGCGCCGTCGCGCCCGAGATGTTCCGGTAGGTGCCCGTCTCCGCCGGCGCCGGTTTGACGATGTACGACGTCGCGAACAGCTCGGTCGTCTCCCCGAAGTTGTACCCCGCCTTGAAGGCGGCCACGTTCGCGTCGTAGACCTGCGGTTTGTCGCCGAACTTCTTGTGGAGCCAATTCAGCGTCACGTCCGTCGGGCGCCCGTACATCCACGAGACGAGCCCCAGGGCGAACATGTTCTTTGAGCGCTCGGCCTCCTTGCGGGTGAGTCCCAGCTCCTCGACCGCGCGAACCGTGATGGACGTCATGGGCACCTTGAACACCTGGTAGCCATCGAGCGTGCCATCGGTGACCGGATCGGACGCATACCCGGCCTTCTGGAGGTTCCGGTCGTTGAACGCGTCCTCGTTGACGATGACGGTGCCGCCCTTCTCCACCCCGCCGAGCTCCGCCTTGAGGGCCGCAGGGTTCATCGCGACGAGCACGTTGGGGTGGTCGCCGGGCGTCAGGATGTCGACGGAGGCGAACTGGATCTGGAAAGCCGAGACGCCGTGGACCGTCCCCGCGGGGGCGCGGATCTCCGCCGGGAAGTCGGGGAGGGTCGCGAGGTCGTTGCCGAGCACGGCCGTCGCGTTGGTGAAACGGTCGCCGGTCAGTTGCATCCCGTCGCCCGAGTCCCCGGCGAACCGGATGACGACGCGTTGCTTCTCTTCGACCTGCTTGGTCATCGTTCCCTAGCGTACCGCGCGCCCGCAGGCCGGACCCCGGCCGGCGATACAGTGGGCGGCCACATGGCGGGAGGATGATGCAACATGCGAACCGCACGACTCGGCTCGAGCGGCCTCGAGCTTTCGGTGGTCGGGTTCGGGGCGTGGGAGGCGGGAGGCGGGCGCGAATGGGGTGCGCCGCCCCCCGACGACCAGACCGTCTCGGCGATCCGGGCCGTGTTCGACACCGGAATCGGGTGGATCGACACGGCCGAGGTGTACGGATCGGGGCGCTCGGAGGAGCTCGTCGCCACGGCCATCGAGGGCCGGCGGGACGAGGTCCTGATCGCGAGCAAGGTCGGCCCGCGACCGGAGGGGTCGGGGTTTCGCCCGGAGGAGGTCCGACGGGCCTGCGCCGGGAGCCTCGGGCGTCTCCGTACGGACCGGATCGACCTGTATCAGCTGCACTGGCCCGACGGGAGCGGCGTCCCGGTCGAGGAGACGTGGGGGGCCATGGTCGGCCTCGCCGAGGAGGGTCTCGTGCGCTTCATCGGGGTCTCGAACTTCGACCGGGGGCTGATCGAGCGGTGCGAAGCCGTCCGGCACGTCGACTCCCTCCAACAGGAGTTCTCGATGCTGGTCCTGGAGGATCGCGAGCTCATCCGCTGGTGCGGAGCCCAGGGCATCGGCGTCCTGGCGTACGGACCCCTCGCCTACGGGATGCTCACCGGGGCCTTCACGATGGACACCACGTTCGCCGCCGGCGACCACCGCGGAGGCCGGGGCGGACTGTTCGCCCCCGACCAACGCCGGCGGGGTCTCGATGTCGTCGACGCCATCCGGCCGATCGCCGAGCGCCTCGGCATCACCCTCGCCCAGCTCGCCGTCGCCTGGAACATCCATCAGCCGGGGGTGACGTCCGCGATCGCGGGCAGCCGCGACGCCGCCCATGTCCGGCAGAACGCGGCGGCGGGCGACGTCGAGCTCGACGACGAGACGCTCCGCGAGCTCGACGCGATAGTCTCCCGGGGTCCCGGCTCCGGTTAGCCGTCCGCGACGCGAAAGGATCCGGCCCGCATGGTCTACCGACGCATCGTCCTGGCCACCGACGGCTCGCCGTCGGCCGCGACCGCCGAACACGTCGCCGCGGCCCTCGCGGCTTCCACGAAGGGGCGCCTCATCGTGGTGCACGTGTACTCGGACCCCACCGGCGCCGATGCCGCGGTCGCCCGGGCGATGCGAGTGGCCGAGCGCGAGGGCGTGAGGACCGAGGTCATCGTCTCCGGCGGCGACCCGGCCGAGACGATCGTCCACATCGCGAACGAGCAGGACGCGGAGATCATCGTCACCGGGAGCCGGGGCTTGTTCCACGGTGAGCAGCTGATCGGGAGCGTGGTCCGCAAGGTCGTGACCCACGCGCCGTGCGACGTGCTGCTCACCCGGGCACGGGACGAGGCGGACCGGCCGCACGGTCGACAACCGTACCGAAGGATCCTCCTCGCGACGGACGGCTCGGCGACCGCCGACCGTGCCGCGCGGAAGGCGTACGCGCTCGCCCGGCGCCTCGAGGCATCCATGACGCTACTGTTCGTGGGCCACCCCAGGACGGGCGAGCTCGTCCTCAGCGACACGGCGGCGACGATCGGCGAAGGGGAGCCGGTCGGGCTCCTGATCCTCGACGGCGATCCCGCCGGGCAGATCAACGCGACGGCCGAGAAGGAGGGGTTCGACCTCGTCGTCATCGGCAACAAGGGCATGTCGGGGGCACGGGCGGTCGTGCTCGGGTCGGTGCCACGCGACGTCGCGGAGAACGCCGCCTGCGACGTCCTGGTCGCGCGCACCGTCGCCCAGAACCTGTCCGAGATCGAGCCCGGAGAGGGCGGCATCGTGGCGACCGGCGACCACAAGGTCGCGGTCTACCGCGACGAGAAGGGCGTCGTGACGACGGTGTCGGCAAAATGCACGCACATGGGCTGCACGGTGAAGTGGAACGCGGCCGAGAAGACCTGGGACTGCCCGTGCCACGGCTCACGCTTCGCGCCCGACGGCAGCGTCGTCAACGGCCCGGCCGAGCGGCCGCTGCCACCGACCGAGCTGTGACGCGGTTCACACACTCCACGAGGGCTTCCAGATCATCAGCCACGTGATGATCACCAGCGCGGCGATCCCCCAGACCGCGTTGAGCAAGGCCGCGCGGGATCGGAGCATCTGGTCGAGCTCCTCGTCGCTCCTGCGCGGGACCCCCGAGGGCCGCAGCTGGATCGCGTCCTTCAGGCGCTCGTAGTACGGACGGGCGACCGCCCACATCTCCACGATCGTCAGGACCAACAGCGCGAGCGAGATCCAGATCCACCAGAAGCTCCACCACTTGCCGGAGAACCCGGCTACCACGCCGAACACCAGGAGCAGCAGCAACGAAAGGTACATCCCCCGAACCGAGGCCCCCGAGAACTGCAGGAGCTCGGCGATCCGGGCTCGGTCCCGCTCCTTGCGCAGCCGGAACGCCACCACGATCGAGACGCCGTGGAACATCACGAACCCGAGCACGCCGAGCACGTGCAGGAGCTTCCACCAGCGGTAGTCGATGGCTTCCAGCATCAGCTGCTGATCGAGCGCTCCGCGTCGCGCAGGCGGCGGGCCACGACCGCGAGGATCTTCGACGCGACCCCCGGGTCCTGCGAGACGACCTTGTCGAACGAACGTTTGAAGATCCGGATCGCGGTGACGGGGCTGTCGGCGACGACCGTGGCGGTCCTCGGCCCCCCGTCCAGGAGCGAGATCTCACCGAAGAAGTCGCCCGGGTCGAGCCGGCCGACCGTCTTTCCCCCGCGGACGACCTTCACCTCACCCTCGAGGATCACGTAGAAGGTCCCGCCGGGCTGTCCGCTCTCGACGATCGTCTCGCGATCGTTGAACGAGACGATGTCGGCGTGCTCGGCAAGCCGCTTGAGGTGACGCCTCGACAGGCCGGCGAACAGCGGGACTTGCGTCAGCAGGTCGATGCCCTGATTGCCGAGCGGCCGGTCCGGCCGACGGCGTCCCGGCGCCGCCTGCTCGCGGACGCCGGAGGTCGCGATCGAGCGCGGCACGACCTCCGACAGCGCGTCGATCCCGCCCTTGCCCACTCGCACCCCCGTCGCTCCGGCGTGCCGCAGCCTACCCCACCCGCCGACGGCGGGGTGCCGATCCTGGTCACGCTCGGTCGCGGCCGGTAGCGTTTCCAC
The DNA here is from genome assembly GCA_050692535.1 of Actinomycetota bacterium. GTDB lineage: Bacteria > Actinomycetota > UBA4738 > UBA4738 > HRBIN12 > CALGFI01. Next base: position 10,107 of record JBOGVL010000061.1, read on the forward strand.
ATGCGGGACCGCCTCGACACCCTGCTCGCCGAGCGAATCCTCGTCCTCGACGGGGCGTACGGGACCGCGATCCAGGACCGCGGCCTGTCCGACGGGGACTACCGGGGCGAGCGGTTCCGCGACCACCCGCGGGACGTCAAGGGCGATCCCGACCTCCTGAACCTCACCCGCCCCGACGTCGTCGAGGACATCCACCGCGCCTACCTGGCGGCCGGCGCCGACATCGTCACCACGAACACCTTCACCTCCACGTCCATCGCCCAGGCGGACTACGGCCTCGAGCACGTCGTCTACGAGATGAACAAGGTGGGCGCCGAGATCGCGCGCCGTGCGGTCGACGCCTTCGGACCGGACCGGTTCGTCGCGGGCTCCGTCGGGCCGACGAACCAGACGCTCTCGCTGTCGCCCCACGTGAACGATCCCGCCTACCGCGCGAGGTCGTTCGACGACATCTGCGAGGCCTACGGGGAGCAGGTCCGCGGCCTGGTCGACGGGGGCGTCGACCTGCTGCTCGTCGAGACGATCTTCGACACGCTGAACGCGAAGGCGGCGATCGCCGCCGTGAAGGACGTGGCGCCCGACGTCCCGCTGATGATCTCGGTCACGATCACCGACCGCAGCGGGCGGACGCTCTCGGGCCAGACCGTGGACGCGTTCTGGCTCTCGGTCCGTCACGCCGAGCCGTTCAGCGTCGGTGTGAACTGCGCGCTCGGCGCCGCGGAGATGCGCCCGTACCTCGAGGCGCTCGCCAGGACCGCGCCGGTCTGGACGACGTGCCACCCCAACGCCGGCCTGCCCAACGCGTTCGGCGGCTACGACGAGCGTCCCGAGACCACGTCGAGGTACCTGCGCGAGTACGCGGAGAGCGGGCTGGGCAACATCCTCGGGGGGTGCTGCGGGACGACGGAGGACCACATCCGGGCGATCGCGAGCGCCCTGGAGGG
>JBOGVL010000062.1:0-11049 GCA_050692535.1 Actinomycetota bacterium
TCATCCGACCTTCGCCCGATGGGCCCGCAGGCCCCCCGCCGCGATAGTGTTCGTCACGCGATGGAAACACTCGCCGTCGTCCCGGCGGCTCGAGGAGGGGCGAACCGATGAGCGGATACGTCGACGCGGTGTTGGCGCTGGTCGTGGCCAGGAATCCCGGTGAGCCCGAGTTCCACCAGGCGGTGCGCGAGGTCGTCGAGTCCCTGGGACCGGTCCTGGAGCAGGTACCCCGATACCGGGCGGCGAAGATCCTCGAGCGGCTCATCGAACCCGAACGGGTGGTCATCTTCCGGGTCTCCTGGGTCGACGACGCGGGCGAGATCCACGTGAATCGCGGCTACCGGGTCGAGATGAGCAGCGCGATCGGCCCCTACAAGGGTGGCCTCCGGTTCCATCCGACCGTCTACCTCGGGTTGCTCAAGTTCCTCGCGTTCGAGCAGGTCTTCAAGAACGCCCTCACGACGCTTCCGATGGGCGGTGGGAAAGGCGGCGCCGACTTCGACCCGAAGGGCAAGAGCGAGGGCGAGGTCATGCGCTTCTGCCAGTCGTTCATGACCGAGCTGCAGCGGCACATCGGGCCGAACACCGACGTCCCGGCCGGCGACATCGGCGTGGGTGCGCGCGAGATCGGCTATCTGTTCGGCCAGTACAAGCGGATCAAGAACGAGTTCACCGGGGTGCTCACCGGCAAGGGGGTGGAGTGGGGGGGCTCGATGATCCGCCCCGAGGCCACCGGGTACGGCGCCGTGTACTTCGCCCACGAGATGCTGGGCACGCGCGACGACGCCCTCGAGGGCAAGACGTGCCTCGTCTCCGGCAGCGGCAACGTCTCCCAGTACACCGTCGAGAAGCTGCTCGACATGGGGGCCAAGCCCGTCACGCTGTCCGATTCGGACGGCTTCGTCCACGACCCGGCGGGGATCGACCACGAGAAGCTCGCGTGGGTGATGGAGCTGAAGAACGTGCGGCGCGCGCGCATCCGCGAGTATGTGGACCGGTTCGGAGGCGCGACGTTCACGCCGACCGATCCCACGGCGGACGCGAACCCGCTCTGGAGCATCCCCGCCGACTGCGCGTTCCCGAGCGCCACGGAGAACGAGATCAACGACAAGGACGCGGCGAACCTGCTGAACGGCGGCGTCGAGGTCGTGAGCGAGGGCGCGAACATGCCGGCCACGCCGGAGGCCGTCGAGCAGTTCCGGCAGGCGGGGATCCTCTACGGCCCGGGCAAGGCGGCCAACGCCGGCGGCGTGGCCGTCTCCGGCCTGGAGATGTCGCAGGACTCGCTGCGGATCCGCTGGGCCCGCGAGGAGGTCGACAAGCGCCTCAAGGACATCATGAAGGCGATCCACAAGCAGTGCCGCGAGACCTCCGAGGAGTATGGCGTTCCGGGCGACTACGTCGTCGGCGCCAACATCGCCGGCTTCGTGAAGGTCGCCGAGGCGATGCTCGACCAGGGCGTCGTCTAGCCCGTTCTCCCGATCCCTCGGCGACGGAACCTCGGGGACCACCTCCGCGTCGTGGCAGGGTGATGGTCATGACGCGAGAGCGCGGGCGGGCCGTGGAACGCCCGACGGGCGGCCGCCTCGAGGAGCTCTACCGGGCCTATGCGCCGGAGGCGCTGCGGCTCGCCTACCTGCTCACGGGCGACCGGTCGCTCGCCGAGGACCTGGCGCAGGACGCCTTCGTGAAGGTCCTCGGGCGGTTCCACGACATCCGCAACCGGGATGCCTTCTAGTGGTACCTGCGTCGGACGGTCGTGAACCTGTCCCGGTCGCACTTCCGCCACCGCCGCGTCGAGCGAGCATGGCTCCAGCGTCAGCGGCCGACGGACACGGCGCCGGCGAGCGCTGACCTCGGCGAGCGCGACCGGCTGCAGCGAGCGCTCATGACGCTCCGGCCCGAGCAGCGCGCGGCGATCGTCCTCCGCTACTACGAGGACCTGTCCGAGGCCGACACGGCCGAGGCGCTCGGCGTCGCCGTCGGAACCGTCAAGTCGATGGTCTCCCGTGGGATGGATCGCCTACGGGAACAGCTCCCGGAGGACGCGCGATGAACACGAACCTGTCCGATCGCCTACAGGACCTCGCGTCGCAGATGCCGGTCGACGTCGAGCGCGACGCACCCGTGACGCTGCGCCGGGCGCGAGCTCGCCGCGGCGTCGGAGTCGTCGCGATCGGCGCCGCCGTCGGCGTCGCCGTCCTCGTCGGCGTCTCCGGGCTCCGGCTCCTCTCGCCGAATGAGGCAGACCGCCGGACACCGCTCGTGACGGTCCGAACCCGGTGGAGACCGGGTTCCCCGGCCTCTGGCCGGAAACAGACTTCAAAGCCCTCGCCGCGGCGCAGGCTCAGGCCGACGACGGCCACCAGCCGATGCGAGTCACGCCGGACGGGACGGCGACCATGTTCGCGACCAACCTGCTCGGCTGGCAGCTCGCCGACGTCCAGGTCGAGCGCCTGAGCGTGTCGGGCGAGGACGCACTCGTCGTGCTCTCCAACCGGGTGTTCGGGGATCTCGTCCCCCCGATCGACGTGCGGCTGCGTCGCCTCGGCGATACCCGGCCGAACGGCGTCTGGAGCGTCACCTCGGTCACGACGCCGCTGATCGGGATCGAGCACGTGCTGCAGGAGCAAGTGGAGGCCACGTTCGGATCGAGCGTCCTCCTGTCCGGCCGCGTGTCGACGCTCTTCGAGAGTGCTTCGGGACTGTCGATCGTGTTCCTCGCCGGTCCGGCTCCAGACGGCTCGCTGGGCTCAACGCGCGTCGAGTTCGTCGACGAGCGTACGTTCGAGGTGGAGGTGGAGGTCGGCGCCACGCCGAGCGGCCGGGGTGTGCTCCTGGTCTCGATGCCCGACGCCACGGGCGCGAGCCTGGGGGCGGTGCTCGTCCCCGTCGGAACCCCGATCGGAGAGCCAGCCTCGACGGTGAACATCGGCGACGCTCCTCCGGACGTGGCCGTGACCGCGCAGCGCATCTACGACGCGATCCTCGCGGGCGACGTGGACGCCCTCGGGCCCCTCCTGGATCCGAACACGTTCGCCTATAACTTCGACGACGGCTCGAACCCCATCCCTGGGTGGCGCGAGGACCCGTCGGACCTCGACCTCGCGGCCGCCGTCCTGCGGCTTCCGCCGGCCCCTCCTCGGACGATCGAGGGGTACGGCACCTTCTACCTCTGGCCCTACCTCGTCGACAGCGACTTCTCCGCGCTGACCGAGCGTGAGCGCGAGGATCTTCGGGCGCTGGGCTACAGCGAGGACGACATCGACCTGATGATCGAGGGCGGCTACGGCTATCAGGGTCCGCGGCTCGCGATCGACGAGGAGGGGCTCTGGCGAAGCTTCACGACCGTCGGCGAGTAGGGACGCTCAGGGGAGTGGCACGCGGCGGAGGAGGAACTCGAGCACGGTGCGCCACTCGCGTACCTCCTCCTCGACGATGTACGAGCTGTGCCCTTCATCGTAGGAGTAGAGCTCGGCGTCGCCACCGGCCGTCCGTAACGCGTCGACGTACGCGTGCACCTGCGCCGGGACGCAGCGGCTGTCGTGCTCGCCGACGAGCACGAGCACGGGCGCCCGCACGCGGTCCACGTACGTGATCGGCGAGCGCTCGGCGACGAACTCGGGGACGTCGTGCACGACCCCGCCGATCAGCGAGCGGTCGTAGGCCTGCAGCGACGGGGCCGAGTCGTCGTACGAGCCCATGTAGTCGCCGACGGGGACCCCGGCGACGCCGGCGAGGAACCGGTCCGGATGCGTGCCGAGCGCGAGGAGCGTGATGTACCCGCCCCACGACCACCCGCCGACGACCGCCCGCGCCGGGTCCGCGACGCCGCGTGCCACGAGGTCGTCGAGGCCGGCGACCACGTCCTCGACCTCGGGGAACCCGATGTTGCCGACGATGTGATCTCGGAAGGTGCGGCCATACCCGATCGAGCCACGGTAGTTGACCATCGCGACGGCGAACCCGTGGTCGACGAGCATCTGCACGTCGGGCCACCAGGTGTCGAGGTAGAGCCAGTTCGGCCCCCCGTGCACCTTGAGGTAGGTCGGGAACGGCCCGTCGCCCTCGGGCGTGACGACCCATCCGTGGATCGTGTCGCCCGAAGGGTTCCGAAACAGCCACTCGCGGTACGGCCGGCCATCGCGGACGCCGCGGTCGGGCGCCGCGAGCACCTCCTCTCCGTCACCGCTCAGGACCCGCGACGCGCGGTCGCCGCTCGCGACCCGGAACCAGACCTGCCCGTCGGGCCGGACGCCGGCCCCGAGGACCTCGCCGGCCGGGTGGAGGATCTCGGTCAGCGCGCCGGTGGCGAGGTCGCAGCGGTAGAGCCGGTCGCGACCCCGGAAGAGATGGACGATGAGGACCGCGCTCGCGTCCGGCCACCAGTCGACCGGGATCGCCTCGCCGGGCAGTTCGAGCGACAGATCGACCCGCTCCCCCGACGCCGGATCCCAGATCGCGGGACGCATGTGGTCCTCGCGCTCGTGACCGACCAGCAGCCGCCCATCCCCGTGGACCGGAGACCAGGCGAAGGCGCTCAGCCCGAGACCCGGCCCGTCGGCAAGCACGCCGACCGTCGCACCCGTCCGTGGATCGAGCACGCGCAAGGCGTGGTGGATGTTGTCGCCGTCCTGGGCGACCTCGATGCACACCAGCGACTCGTCGGCGGAGAGCCCCACCCGGTCGGCGCCTTCGAGGTGGTAGTCGGTGGCCGAGAACGAGATCTGATCGGCGTCCCGATGGACCTCGCGGGCCGGCTCGCCCCGCTCGGAGACGTAGAGGGCGAACCCGTCGCGATCGGCGATGACCCCGACGGCGAGCTCGCGCCCCACGGCGAGCCCCTCCGGCCAGCCCACGGGCGCGCCGGGGAAGACATCGCGCCCCTGCCCGCCGGAGAACGGGACGGCGATCCACCGGCCCGACTCGTCGCCGGTCGGATCGGAGAACCAGACGACCTCCGAGCCGTCGCCCGAAACGGTCGCGACGTCGACCCCGACGTGCTCGTCGGAGAGCCGCCGCGGATGCCCGGAGGCTCGATCCCACGCGTAAGCCTGGAACGAGCCCTCCTCGTCGGAGGTGAACGCCAGGCGATCGGGAGCGGTCCGCGACCAGTGCGGGAACGTTTGCGTCGCAGCGAGAAAGCGCTGCTCCCAGCGTGGCGTCGCGGCGGTCGCGGGCATCCGACCGAGGGTAACAGCGTCAGGAGCCCGGGACGAGGACGACGGGGATCGAGACCAGATGGAGCGGTGAGCCGTCCTCGGCGCTCGACTCGTACACCTCGATGACGCCGTCCCGGAGCTCCTCGGTGAAGAAGAAGAGCTCGGCCGAGAAGTCTCCTCGGCAGCCGCTCCCGCACGTCGCGGTGGCGAACGTCGCCGCGAGCTCCACCCCGTCCTCGCCGAGGATCCGGATGCTGACGGTCGCCTCGAACACGTCGGCCGTTCCGGAGACCCGGACCGGCGCGACGACCTCGTCGCCCGGCAACGGGGTGTCGACGACGATCGCGGCTTCCTCGCTCCCCGACGGCCGGGACGTCGGCGACGCCGTCGGCGATGTCGCCGGCGGCGACGGCGAGAGCGCGCCGGTGACTTCGTTGGGACTGCACGCGCCCACGAACGCGATCAGCAGCACGGCGAGGACCGATCGAATCGCCACGCAAGCGATGATAGAGCCGGGCCGTCGGCGGCCCGCTCGGGGCGCTGAGCCCGCCGGAGCGCGCGCCAGACGCGCTCGGGCGTGAGCGGGGGGTCGAGGTGCAGGACGCCGAGCGGGGCCAGCGCGTCCACCGCCGCGTTGACGACCGCCGGGGTGGAGCCGATCGTCGCCGACTCGCCGATCCCCTTGGCGCCGAGCGGATTGAGCGGCGTCGGCGTTTCCAGCACGCCGCGCTCGAAGGACGGGAGCTCCGAGGCCGCGGGCATCGCGTAGGTGGTGAGGTTCGCGGTGAGCGGCGTCCCGAGCTCGTCGTAGACGACCTCCTCGAACAACGCCTGCGCGATGCCCTGGCCGAGCCCCCCGTGCACCTGCCCCTCGACCAGGAGCGGGTTGAGGATCCGACCGCAGTCGTCCACCGCGACGTGTTGGAGCAGGCGGACGTCGCCGGTCTCGACGTCGACCTCGACCACCGCGACGTGCGCCCCGAACGGGTAGGTGTACTCGGGCTGGAACGGCCGGGCCTCCGCCGCGAGCCCCGGCTCCATGCCCTCGGGCAGCCGGGTGGGATCGGCCGCCGCGGTCCCGAGCTCGGCCCACGTCACCGACGCGTCGGGGGCGCCGACGACGCCGAACCCACCGTCGACCGACGTCACGTCCTCCGGCGTGACCTCGAGCAGGTGCGCCGCGAGCCGCCTCGCCTTCCCGGCCACCTGCTCGGCCGATCGGAACACGGAGGTTCCTCCGATCTGCAGTGAGCGGGAGCCGAACGTCCCCTCGCCCCGTGCCACCTCGCCGGTGTCGGAGTGCACCACCCGCACCCGATCGACCGCGACCCCGAGGACGCCGGCGGCCACCTGCGCGAACGCGGTCTCGTGCCCCTGCCCGTGCGAGGACGTGCCGGCGCGCACCGTGGCCATCCCGTCGGGCCCGACCTCCACCGACGCGTACTCCTTGCGCGTGAACCCCGTCACCTCCACGTAGAGCGCGACGCCGATGCCGAGCCGCCGAACGTCGCCGGCGGCCAGCCGCTCAGCCTGCATCCGGCGCAGTTGCTCGTACCCCGCGAGCCGCAGGGCTTCGTCGAGCGCGGCGGCGTACTCGCCGACGTCGTAGGTCGACCCGACCGCAGTGGTGAACGGGAAGGCCTCGGGAAGGATCAGGTTGCGGCGCCGCAGCTCGACCGGGTCGAGCCCGAGCTCCGCGGCCAGGCGGTCGACGGCCCGTTCGATCGACGCGGTCGCCTCGGGCCGGCCGGCGCCTCGGTACTCGTTGACGGGAACGGTGTTCGTGACGATCGCTCGCCCGCGCGCCGCCACCCGCGGGATCCGGTAGACGCCGGGGAGCATCATCTTCGTCGTGGCGGGGAGGTACGCACCGCCCGGATAGGCGCCCATGTCGGCGAGCAGGTCGACGCGGAGACCGACCAGCTCGCCCCCCCGAGTCGCGCCGAGCTCCACGTCGTGGATCTGCGCGCGCCCGTGACCGAGGCCGACCATGCTGTCGCTCCGCGTCTCCTGCCACGCGACCGGCCGCCCCACCCGCACCGCCGCCGCCGCGCACAGCAGGTATTCCGGATAGACGTGGAGCTTGGCCCCGAACCCGCCCCCCACGTCGGGCGCCACCACGCGAACGGCGGTCCGATCCAGGCCGAGCCACTCCGCCACGTCGTTGCGGACGTCGAACGGGACCTGCGTCGACACGAGGATGCTGAGCCCGCCACCCTCGATCGGCTCGACGACGATCGCGTTCGTCTCCATCGGCACCGGCGCGAGCCGCTGGTGCACGACCCGCACCCGGACCACGACGTCCGCACCCTCGAGCACGTCCTCGTCCCACGCCTCCCGGAACTCGTGCGCGACGTTCGTGCCCGCGTCGGGGAACAGGAGCGGGGCGCCGTCGGCGATCGCGGCCTCGACACCCACGACCGGATCGAGCGGCTCCAGGTCGACCCGGACCATCTCCGCCGCGTCCTGCGCCCGGCCGAGCGTCTCGGCCAGGATCAGGGCGACCGGCTCCCCCAGGTACCGAACCACGTCGGTAGCGGGGACCGGCCGCTCGAACGGCCCGGTCACGTTGCCGGCCGGCGGCTGGGGGTCGAGCCTCAGCTCGGACGGGCCGAGGACGGCCGCCACCCCGGGCATGCCCATCGCCTCGTCCGCCTCGATGCCCGAGATCCGCCCGTGCGCGATGATGGACCGGACGAACACCGCCCGCAGGGCGCCCTCGGGGCGCAGGTCGTCCACGAAACGAGCCGTCCCGGTGAGGAATCGTGGGTCCTCGACGCGATGGACGACGCTCCCGAAGATCGAGGTCGTCATGGGTGGCCGGATACTAGGCGGAGGAGCGCAGGCATGCGGAGAGCGACCGGGGTCCTGATCGGAACGGCGGCCGTGGTGGTCCTCGCGGCCTCGCCGGCGACCGCGGCGATCGAGGCTCGAGAGGTCGTGGGCGGCCTCCAGCAGCCGGTGGCCTTCGCCTTCGGCCCGGGCCGTCAGGTCTGGTACGTCGAGAAGACCTCCGGGGAGATCCGCGTCGTCGACCTGGAGACCGACGAGGACCGCCTCTTCGCGACCGTCGGCGGCGTGAACGGCGAGGGCGAACGCGGGATGCTCGGTATCGCGCTGCACCCCGCGTACCCCGACGAGCCGTTCGTCTACGTCTACGTCACGCGCACCGACGACGGGAACCTGCGCAACCAGATCCTCCGCTTCGAGGACCAGGCCGGCAGCGGAACCGACCAGACGGTGATCTTCTCGAGCCCGGCCAGCTCGAGCCCGTACCACAACGGCGGGCGGATCGCGTTCGGTCCCGACGGCCTGCTCTACGCCATCGTGGGCGACGGCCACGACGCGGCGAACGCGCAGGATCGCTCGGACAACGACCGAGGCAAGATCATCCGGATCGCCGACGACGGGAGCGTCCCGAACACCAACCCGTTCGGCGACCGCATCTGGGCGTTCGGGATCCGCAACTCGTTCGGCTTCGCGTTCGACCCTCAGACCGACCGGCTCTGGGAGACGGAGAACGGACCCGCCTGCAACGACGAGGTGAACCGGATCCGCAGAGGCGGGAACTTCGGCTGGGGCCCGTCGGCGACCTGCGACGGCTCGTCGCCCGGCAACACCAACGGCGACGGGCCCGATCCGATCCGGCCGAGATCCGTCTACGTGAACCCGATCGGCATCACGGGGATCGCGTTCTGCGACCGATGCGGCCTCGGCAGCGCGAGCAACGGCGCGGCGTTCCACGGCGCGGTCAACAACGGCCAGGTCACGCGGATGATCCTCACCGCGAACCGGAACGGGATCGCGCGGAGGTCCGTCGTCTACGACCACCCGCAGGCGACGCTGTCGTTCGAGGTCGGCCCCGGCGGCCGGGTCTTCTTCAGCGACTTCGGCGGGATCTACAAGCTCGTCCGCACCTGAGCGCCTCGTCGGGGAGCGGTCCCTGGCGCATCGAGCTCGACGAGGAGTACCCTCGGTACAGACGCAAGGCGCGAGGAGGGACGCGTGGACATCGGACCCCTGAAGCGGGTGATCGAGGTCGAGCCGGTCTCGCTGCCGATCCCCGAGCACCTCCCCGACCCCGAGCGGGTGCCGGAGCACGAGCCCGCACCGGCCGAGCCGGCGCCCTGACCCCTGTGCTCGACGCCCGGGTCGCGCCCGGCCGCGAGGTACTCACCGACGCGATCGACGGCTGGCGTACGTGGACCCTCGCCGGCTCGCGCGACGGTTCGGAGGCGATCCTCCTTCCGATCGCCGGGACGGGGAAGACGTGGCCGCGCGGGTCGCCCGCCCGCGCCGAGTGCGGACGGCGACGCCATCACCGCGTACCGGGCCTCGACTGCACGTGCGGGATCCACGCGACGCATACGTTCGACCTCCTCCGGCGTACTCGCGACCCCGCCGTCCTCGGGATGGTCGCGCTGTGGGGCCGCGTGCTCGAGCACGAGCATGGTTACCGGGCGGAGTTCGGCTACCCGCAGCGGCTCGCGCTCGTGTGTCCGCTCTGCTTCTGGCAATGGGGAGCCCGGGGATCCAACCGGCCGGAGGTCGTCGTGCGCCGGCGCGGAGGACGGCTGGTGCCGCTCTGCGGGCCGCACCTCGAGCTCTGTCGTCGGTACGGCTACCCGGCACGACGAGTGCTGGACGCCGGGCCGATCGAGCGGGCCGTGCTGGACGCCTACGCGGTCGACGTCCTGCGGGTTCCGGGCGCCCGAAGCTCCGGCGCGGAGCGGGACCGAGCCTAGTCCGGCGGCTGCACGGTCCGGTGACGCGCGGCGGCCGCCCGGGCGAGCCGCTCTCGTAGCGACAGCGCCTCGTCCGGCAGCTCGTCGGTCGCCGGTGCCTGATCGTCCTCGGGGACGAGCTCGTCGGCGGCCGGTGGCGCGGGGCGGCTCGGCCGTTCTGGCTCGGGGAAGGTCTCCGAGTACGTCGGCTCGGAAGCGGGCTCCGGCGCGCGGCCGATACCGGCCGCCGCGGTCTCGAGCTCGATCAGACGCTCTTCCTGCGCCTTGAGCCTTCGGGTCGCGTCCACGAGCTCGAGCTGTGTGTTCGCGAGCGAAGCCTGTGAGCGCTGGAGCTCGGCGAGCTCGGTCCGGCGCTGCGACTCCATCTCCGCGATCCGAGCCTCGAGGACCGCGACGGCGGCCGGCGCCTCGTCCTCCGCGGCAGCGGCGGGCGAAGCCTGTTCGTCCGCGGCGGGAGTCCGGGCGGCCTCGAGCTCGCCGGTGAGCCGACGGATCTCGGCGCTCATCTCGTCCCGCTCCGCGCCGAGATGCTGGATCTGCGCCTCCATCTCGCCGCGTTCGGCGGTCAGGCGTTGGGCCTCGGCCTCCCAGTGTTCGCGTTCCGCGGCCAGGCGCGGAACGTCCGCCCCGGTCTGCTCGCGCTCGGCGGTGAGGCGATCGAGCTCCGACCGAACCTGCTCCAGCTCGCCGTGCACACGTTCCCGGTCGGCGGTCTCGCGGTCTCGATCGCCGCGGGAGACCTCCAGCTCGGTCCGGGCGGCCTCGAGCTCGGCCCGCGACGCCTGGAGCTCGATCCTCGCCCCGTCCGCCTCGTCCCGCGACGCCTCGAGATCCAGCTTCGTCCGCTGGAGATCGAGCCGCGTCTCCTCGAGCTCGGTTCGGGCGGCGTCGGCATCCCCGCGGACCCGAGCGAGCTCCGCCGACGCTCCCTCGCCCTCGGCTCGCCGGGCCTCCGAGTCCTTCAGCGCGGCCTCGACCTCGCCGAGCTTGAGCTTGAGGTCGGTGGCCTCGAGCTGCGTCGCGCGAAGATCGGTGATCGCCCTGGACTCCTCGTCCCTCCGGGCCTCCTCGGCCACCCGATGGGCTTCGGCGACCGCGCCGGTGAGCCGGCGGTCCGCGTCGCGCAACGCCGTCTCCAACTC
>JBOGVL010000063.1:0-11014 GCA_050692535.1 Actinomycetota bacterium
GCCCAGCCGCGCGCGGCGCGGTTGGCCGCGTCGATCGCGCGCTGCGCGTCCGCGCGAGCGCCCTCGGCGACGGTCCCGATGACCTCGCCGGTCGACGGGCTGGTCGCTTCGAACGTGGCTCCGTCCCGCGCGTCGACCCACTCGCCGCCGATCCAGAGCTGCACGTGCTCGCTCATGCTTGCCCCACGATGGAACGAGGCGGCCCGGCGGGCCGCCTCGTTCCCTTCTCGCGATCCGCGATCACGCGGCCGGAAGCCACGCCTGCCAGATGTCAGGGTTGGCGTCGATCCACGTCTGCGCCGCCTCCTCCGGATCCGCTCCCTCCTGGATCTGGAGGGCGATGCCATTCTGGTCGTCGGCCGTCCAGTTGAAGTTGGACAGGAACGCGAACGCCGCCGGGTCCTTCGCCTCGAGCTCGGCGCTGAACGCCTTGTACAGCACGTCCTCCGCGTAGTCGCAGTCGTATCCGGCCGCGACATCCGGGTCCTCGGCGGCGACCTGCGCACATTCCTCGTCGTATGCGGGCAGCTCGACCTCGACCAGGTCGTACTTCGCGTTGGCCCACTGCGGGGTCCACCAGTACATGAGGATCGGATCCTGGTTCTCGTACGCCTTGTCGAGGGCCGCCAGCGACGCCGCCTCCGAACCGCTGTAGACGACCTCCAGATCCAGGCCGAGGCTGGCGATGATCGCCTCGTCGAAGATGGAGTACGTCGTGTCGGCTCCAAGGAACCGCCCCTTGTCCCCCGTCTCGGCCGTGGAGAAGATGTCCGCGTCGTTTTGAAATCCCTCCCACGTCGCGTACTCGGGGTTCTGCTCGACCACGTAGGACGGCGTGAACCAACCGATGTTGCCGATGATCCCCAACTCGCCGCCGTCGACGACCGTTCCCGCCCCGTCGATGTAGTCGTCCCGGTCCTTCGCGTGCCCGGAGGGCCACACCTCGAGGGTCGCGTCGACGTCACCGTCGGCCATGGCCGGGAACTGCGCCGACTCGTTGACTTCCTGGAGCTCGACGGTGCAGCCCATCTCGTTCTCCAGAATGACCTTCGCCACGTTCGCGTTGGCCTCGGCGCCAACCCACGGATTGACCGCGATCACGATCGTCTCGCCGCCGCACTGGGCGACGGCGGGCCCGGTTCCCCCCGTCTCTCCGGTGGTCGTACCGCCGGTATCGCCTCCGCCAGGAGGTTCCTCCTCCACATCGCTGCACGCCGCCACCGCGAGCGTGAAGACCGCGGCCAGCGCTACGGTCAACAGCAACGAGCGCCTCATGCCTCCTCCTCCCTCTCCACGATCGGCTTCGGGCCCACGAGCACGCGGACTCTCGTCCACCACCCGAGGCCACTTCCCACTGGCCCACGCGTCGTCCTGGGCGCGGCTCCCATCGCCTGAGTTATACGGTCGAGCACGATCGCCAGGAGCAGGATGCTGACGCCGGCGACCACGCCGCGGCCGATCTGCTGTTTCCCGAGGGCGAACACGACCTCCTGCCCGAGCCCGGCCGCGCCGATCAGCCCCGCGATGATCACGACCGACAGCACCATCATGATGGTCTGGTTCACGCCCAACAGGATCGACGGTCGGGCGAGTGGGAGCTGGACCTTCCGCAGGAGCTGCGACGACGTCGACCCGAACGCGCGGCCTGCCTCCACGATCTCCTTGGGCACCTCCCGGATCCCAAGACTCGTGAGCCGGATGCCGACCGGAAGGGCGTACACGAACGAGGCGATGATGGCGGGCACCCGCCCCGGCTCCATCAAGAACAGCACCGGCACCAAGTAGACGAAGGCGGGCATGGTCTGCATGGCATCGAGGACCGGCTTCGAGACCCTCTCGAACCCAGGGCTCCGAGCGGCGAGGATGCCCAGCGGAATCGCGAACGCGAGCGTGATCGCCACCGCCACCAGGACCTGACTGAGCGTCCCCATCGCGAAGTCCCACATGCCCAGGACGCCGATCGCGGTCACGCAGAGGAACATTCCGACGGCAAGACGGGTCCCCGAGACCCGGAGCGCGATCAAGGCGAAGGCGCCGGCGACCATCCACCACGGGACGCCGACGAACAGGTTCTCGAGCGGATCCAGCAGATACACCAGGACGAAATCGCTGATCGCGCTCGTGATATGGCCGAGGTTCTCCTGGGACCACTCGACGACCGCGTTGGCCGGCGCCGCAACCGAGGTCTCCCAGTTCGACGGGAACTCCTGCTGACGGAGCACCTCCCGGCCGATCACCACGGCGATGACCGTCGCCAGAATCGCCGCAACGATCTGCATTCGGCGGGAGACGTCTCGCCCCAACACCCGCAGCGGGCTTCGCCGACGGCGGTCTCGCTGGCTCCAAGCGGTCGTGACCCGGTCCAGGACGATCGCCATGACGACGATGGCGATGCCGCCGTTCAGCGCCTCGCCGACATTCAGCTGTTGGAGGCCGTCGATGACGGTCTGGCCGAGCCCTCCTGCGCCGACGAACGCGGCGATCACCACGATACCGAGCGCCATCATGATCGTCTGGTTCACGCCGAGCATGATCGATGGCTTCGCGAGCGGGACCTGGACGAGCCGGAGCTTCTGTCGGATCGTGGACCCGAACGAGTCCGCGACTTCGAGCGGCGTCTCGGGAACCGTCCGGATCCCGAGCGCGGTCAGCCGGATCGCGGGCGGGAGCGCGAAGGCCAGCGTCGCGAAGACGGCCGGCGGCTCACCCACACCGAAGAGCAACACGAACGGCAGGAGATACGCGTACGCCGGGATCGTCTGCATCGCGTCGAGGATCGGCCGCAGGACCCGCTCCACACGCGGGCGCCGTCCTGCCCAGATTCCGACCGGGATGCCGATGGCGAGGGCCGTGACCACCGAGATGAGCATGAGGGCGAGCGTCTCGATGCTCTCCTCCCACACACCCAGCAACCCGAAGCTCAGGACGCCGGCCGCCGTGAGCAGGCCCATACGCCACCCGGCCACGACGGCGGCCAGCGAGGCGGCCCCGACGACCAGCCCCAGCCATGTCATCCGTTCGAGGATCGTCACCGTCGTGTCGTAGACGACGGTGATCGTCTCCTCGATCGGCGTGATCAGGTACACGAAGAGCCAGCTGGTCGTCCGGTTCTGGATCGCCCAATCCCTGAACGCGTCGAACCAGCCGGTGACGTCCACCACCCACCGTTCGGGGAACCCCGGAACGAGCCAGAGCAACCCGATCGCACCGACCGCGATCACCGCGCCCGCCCACGCGACCCGCCTCGGCCACGGATTCCTCTCCCGGACGAGCACCGGCGCCGCGCCCGTGTCTCCGGCGAGGGGTGACCGGATCCGCGGGGGCGCGACGGCCACCGGCTACCGCTCCTCGACGAGCGCTGCCATCACCGCGGCCCGGTCGACCACGCCGACCACATCGCCGCCGTCGACGACGCGGAGCGGGAGATCGGACACTGCGAACCGGGGGATCAGCTCCTGAACGACAACCCCAGGGGCGACGTCGCCGCCGAAGTCGAGGCCGCCCGCGGACCCGGCGCCGTCCGCGGACCGCATGATCGTCCGGGCCGTCAGGACGTGCGCGCGAGGGACATCCTTGGTGAAGTCGGCGACGTAGTCGTCCGCCGGATGCGCGACCACCTCTTCCGGCGTCCCGACCTGGACGAACTTCCCATCCTTCATGATCGCGATCTTGTCGCCGAGCTTCAGCGCCTCCATCAGGTCGTGCGTGATGAAGATCATCGTCTTCCGCACCTCGATCTGGAGACGGCAGACCTCGTCCTGCATGTCACGGCGGATCAGCGGGTCCAGTGCGCTGAAAGGCTCGTCGAACAGCATGATCTCGGGGTCGGTGGCGAGTGCGCGCGCGAGCCCCACGCGCTGCTGCATCCCACCGGACAGCTCCTCGGGATAGTGGTCGCCCCAGCCGCCGAGGCCCACCACGTCGAGGACGTCTGCGGCGCGCCGGACACGCTCGGACCGTTCGACGCCCTGGACCTCGAGCCCGAAGGCGACGTTGTCGACGATGCGACGATGCGGGAGCAGCCCGAAGTGCTGGAACACCATGCTGATCTTGCGGCGGCGCACCTCCCGAAGTCGGTCGGTCGACAGGCGCAGCACGTCCTCGCCGTCGACCAGGATCTGACCCGCCGTCGGGTCGTGGAGCCGATTGATCATCCGAACGAGGGTGGACTTCCCCGAGCCGGACAGCCCCATGACGACGAACACCTCACCGGCGAGGACGTCGAAGGAGACGTCCCGCACGGCCGCGACGCACCCGGTCTTCGCGAGCAGCTCCGGCCGGGGGAGCTTGGCGTCCGGCGAGTCGACGATCCGCTCTGGGTGCGGCCCGTACACCTTCCACACGCCGCGGCACGAGACGGTCGCGTCGCTCGATTCCTCGGGCACCCGGGCCGACCTCCTCCCCCGCCCCAGCGCCTGGACGACAACGGCGCCGGAGTGTTGCGCGGAACGCACGCATCTTCGGCGCCCTCAACGGAGGGCGCAAGGCAACGTTGCGTCATCGGCAACGTGGACCCTCGGGCGCACCGGGTCGACGAGCCCCAGACGCCGGGCGTCAAGCCATGATCCAGGAGGGGAACTGCCCGACGCCTTACGGTTTCCGAGCGGCTGCCGATTCCATCCACGATGCCGCCGTGACGGGATCGTCGTGCGACCTCGACGAACCGCGCGACCTCCAGTCCGTTGCGGAGGCCGCGACGCACGGCGCCGCGTGCCGCTACTGGACTCGGCGTCCGGCTAGCATCCCACCGCGTACCGGCACAACGGGACTTGGACATGAGCTACGACTTCGTCATCGTCGGCGGCGGCTCGGCGGGCTCCGCGCTCGCGAACCGCCTCTCCGCCGACCCCTCGAACCGGGTACTGGTGCTGGAGGCGGGGCGCCCAGACTACCCATGGGACGTCTTCATCCACATGCCGGCCGCGCTCACGTTCCCGATCGGCAGCCGCTTCTACGACTGGAAGTACGAGTCGGAACCCGAACCGACCATGCACGGCCGGCGGATCTACCACGCCCGCGGCAAGGTGCTCGGCGGCTCGAGCTCGATCAACGGGATGATCTTCCAGCGCGGGAATCCCCTCGACTACGAGCGCTGGGGGGCCGACCCCGGCATGCAGTCGTGGGACTACGCGCACTGCCTCCCCTACTTCAAGCGCATGGAGAACTGCCTCGCGGCCACGGACGACGACCCGTTCCGCGGCCACGCGGGCCCGCTCGTGCTCGAGCGCGGCCCGGCGACGAACCCGTTGTTCGGCGCGTTCTTCGAAGCCGTCCAGCAGGCCGGGTATCCGCTCACCGAGGACGTGAACGGCTTCCGGCAGGAGGGCTTCGCACCGTTCGACCGCAACGTCCACCGGGGGCGCCGCCTGTCGGCCTCACGGGCGTACCTGCACCCCGTGATGCGGCGCCCGAACCTCGACGTGCGAACGCGCGCCTTCGTCACGCGGATCCTGTTCGAGGGGACCCGGGCGGTCGGGGTCGAGGTCGCCCGGGGGCGCGGCACGCCGCGGCGGATCCGGGCCGGCGAGGTGATCCTGTGCGGTGGCGCGATCAACTCGCCGCAGACGCTCCAGCTCTCGGGCGTCGGGAACGCGAGCGAGCTCGAGTCGCTCGGGATCGACGTCGTGCACGGGCTGCCCGGCGTCGGCGAACATCTGCAGGACCACCTCGAGGTCTACATCCAGCACTCGTCCACGCAGCCGGTCTCGATGGCCCCGTATCTCAAGTGGCGCCATCGCCCGTGGATCGGCTTCCGCTGGCTGTTCCTTCGCTCCGGCCCCGGCGCCACGAACCACTTCGAGGGCGGCGGGTTCGCGCGGAGCAACGAGGACGTGGACTACCCCAACCTCATGTTCCATTTCCTGCCGATCGCCGTCCGCTACGACGGCTCGGCGCCCGAGGGCGGCCACGGCTACCAGGTCCACGTCGGCCCCATGTACTCGGACGCCCGCGGCTCGGTCAAGGCGAGGAGCCCGGACCCCCGGGTTCACCCGGCGCTGCGCTTCAACTACGTCTCGACCGACCAGGACCGTCGCGAGTGGGTCGAGGCGATCCACGTGGCGCGAGGCATCCTGGGCCAGCCCGCGATGGCGCCCTTCGACGGCGGCGAGATCTCGCCCGGGCCGTCGGTGGAGACCGACGCGCAGATCCTCGACTGGGTGGGCCGGGACGGCGAGACGGCGCTGCATCCCTCGTGCACGTGCCGAATGGGCACGGACGAGATGTCCGTGCTCGATCCGCTCACGATGAAGGTTCACGGCCTCGACGGGCTGCGGGTGGTCGACGCCTCGTCGATGCCCTACATCACGAACGGCAACATCTACGCTCCGGTCATGATGCTCGCCGAGAAGGCCGCCGACCTGATCCTCGAGAACACCCCCGCCGCGCCCGAGCCGGTCGAGTTCTACGACCGCCGCGCGCGCCGGACGACCTGAGCGGCGGGTTCCGAGGCGGCGCCGGAGGGATTCAGGCGCCGAGGCGCTCGCCCGCGAGCCGGGTTCCCTCCACGCGCGCACGGATCTTCTCGAACGCGACGTCTCGCGGGGTCGAGGTGTCGTCCGCGAAGGGCGAGAAGCCGCAGTCGTCCGTGGTGCCGAGTCGTGCGACGGGGAGGCGCTCGGCGGCCTCGAGGACGCGATCGCGAACCTCGTCCGCCGACTCCACCCGCGGGTCGATCGGGTCGATCACCCCGACGAAGATCCGCTGCTCGGTGCGCAGGTGCTCCGCGATCACCTCGAGGACACGGCCCCGGTCCCGTTCGCCGGCCAGCTCGACGTAGACGTTGCCGACGTTCAGCCGGAACAGCTCGGGCAGCAGCTCCGCGTAGTCGACGTCCGCGCTGTGCGTGGAGTCGCGGTCGCCGCCGGGGCAGGAGTGAACGCCGAGGCGGTCGCGGTCCTCGTCCGAGAAGCGATCGAGCACCCGGTTGTTCAGCGCCACGAACTGGCGCAGGAGCCCCCCCGAGGGATCGAGCTTGAGCGACAGCCGCCCCTCGGTGAAGTCGATCTGCACGCGATGCGCCCCGCCCCCGAGCGACCGGCGGATGTCGGTCTCGCACTCCGAGACGAGATCGTCCAGGAACGCGTCGCGCTCGTACCCGACGATCCCGTCCTGCGGATAGAGCAGGCTGAGCGCCGAGGCCGCGATGACGGCCTGCTTGACGGGCACGTGGGCGTACTTCGTCGCGGCTTTCAGGTAGTCGTCGGCGTACCCACCGAATCGGAACGGCCCCGACGTGAGCTTCGGCAGCTGACGCGTGTGCCCGTCCGCGAAGGGGATCACGGCGCCGTCGGGCGCCAGGTTCGCCAGGCCGTCGAGCGGGTAGGTCACGAAGCTCGACTTGGTCTGCTCGCCGTCCGAGATCACGGGCGAGTCCGTCGCCTCGAAGCGCTCGATCGTGTCGCGGAGCGCCGCGTCCTGCAGCCCACGAAGCTCCTCGATCGTCATCGCGCCACCGGCGAAGGCACTCATCCCATCGATCAGCGCCTGGGGTCGCGGGATGCTGCCGATGGGTTCGGTCGGGATCACGCGCGTCCTTATCGTCGTTCGGTGGCGGGCCGGCCCATGGTACCGAGGCTCGTCCGCGGCGACGCGTGCGATACTCGACGGCCACAGCGCTCGCATGGATACCCTGAAGCACGCCGCCCAGCCGACCGTCGGTGCCGCGATGCCGCGGACGGTTCGCCTCGGAGGTCGTCGCTACCCGGTCGTTCTCCCCTCGATCCGCGACCCCCGCCTGCACCTCGCCTCCGTCATCGTCTCGATCCACCTCCTCGGCCAGGTGGCGCTCGGGTTTCAGGTGTCCGTCCCCCAGATCCTGGCCGCCGTCGTGACCTGCGCCGTCGTCGAGGTGACCTGGACCCTCCGACGGACCGGCAGCCTCGTCTGGCCGGCGAGCGCAATCCTGACCGGGAGCGGCGTCGCCCTGATCCTTCGGGTGATCGGAACGGAGAGCGGCGACCACTGGAGCTGGCGCGGCTGGTACTGGTTCGCGCTCGTCGCGGGGCTCTCCCTGCTCACCAAGTACGTGATCCGCTACCGCGGCTCGCATGTCTTCAATCCGTCGAACGTCGGCCTCGTCGTGGCCTTCGTGGTCCTCGGCAGCACCCGTGTCGAGCCGCTCGACTTCTGGTGGGGACCATTCGACGGGTGGATGGCGGCCGCCTACCTGATCATCCTCGTCGGCGGCCTGCTGATCACCGCCCGCCTGCACCTGCTGGCCATGTCGTTGGCGTTCTGGGTGACCCTTGCCGCCGGCATCGGCGTCCTGGCCGCGTCCGGGCACTGCATGACGGCCCGCTGGGCGTTCGCGCCCGTCTGCGGGTCCCATTTCTGGTGGATCATCGTGACGTCGCCGGAGATCCTGATCTTCCTGTTCTTCATGATCACCGACCCGAAGACGGTCCCGTCCGGACGAGTGGCGCGGGTGATCTTCGGCGCGTCGGTCGCGCTGGCGAGCACCCTGTTGATCGCACCCCAGACGACCGAGTTCGGCGCCAAAGTGGCGTTGCTGGGAGGACTCGTCGTCCTATGCGTGGCCCGCCTGCCGTTCGCCCGCCTGCTGCCGGCCCCGGGCTCGGACCGGGACCGGCTCCGGAGTCTCATGCCTCGGCTCGCGTCGGACGCGGACGGGAAGGTCGCCGCTCGACGCGCCTTCACCCGCGGCGCGATCGCGGGCGCCACCGTGGTGTTCGTGGCGACCGGAATCGTGGCGGCGGGGGCACCGGCGCGCGAAACGATCCCGGAGACGCTCCGGGCGTCACCCGAGATACCGGTCGAGATCGATCCGTCGACGCTTCCGGAGGTCACCGTCGACCCGCGGGTCGCGGAGTTGAGCGCCGATCTGACCGGGGCGGGCGCCCAGGAGCTCGCCGTGACCCTCGCGGAGAACCTGGAGATCGAGACCGAGGCCCTCCTCCAGGCGAACGCGGAGCTGCTGCGGGCCGCCGACTTCGCCCGGCGGCTCACCGAGATGGAGGGCCGGATCGATGCGCGTTCCTCGACGGGCGCGACGACCGTCACCCGCTACACCTTCGGCTCCCTGCATCTGGCCCCGGTCGACCGGTCGGGTCAGAGCGGGCTGAGCCTCGGATTCGAGGCACGCGGGACGTCGGAGCAGGTCACCTACGACGCGGAGGGCATCGAGGCCGGGCGGACGACCTCCTCGTTCGCGCTCGTCTTCGTGTTGAGTCAGCCGACCGGCGGCCGATGGCTCATCGTGGACACCTTGCCGGTCGGCTGAGCCGCTCGATGCCGTGGCCCGGAACGGAGCCGGCTCAGCCCGCCTCCCGAGCTGCCCGGCCGAAGATCGAGCTCTCGACGACGTAGAAGACGGCGATCGCCGCGTAGAGGATCGCGCTCGCCGTGGGGCTGACGAGCGCGACGAGCGTGGCGCCGAGGTAGATCCACGGCCCGGGCAGGTAGCTCCGGGTGATGCCGCTGACGGTCCGCGGGTCGGCGTCGGCTCGCAGGAGCCGCCGGCCCACCGAGGCGGAGAACCACACGACGCTGAACATGACGGCGGTCGTGGTGAGCGTGATCCCGTACAGCAGAGCTGCTGCCCGGGCGCCCTCCTCCCGCAGGTGCTCGGCCAGCAGCCGAGTCGGGAACGGGATGAACGCGACGCACATGAGGAACAGCACCGTCGCGAAGAGGAAGCGGCGGTCGGCGCGCTCGACCAGGCTCATCACGGTGTGGTGGTTCACCCAGATGATCCCGATCGTGAGGAAGCTCACCGCGTAGCCGACATAGGCCGGCCACGCCTCGAGCAGCCGGTGGGCGAGCTCGCCCGACCCCTCCGGGATCGCCGTGTCGACGTTCAGGATCAGCAGGGTCGCGGCGATCGCGAAGACGCCATCCGCGAAGGTCCCGAGCCGTGCCGTGGTCAACCCGATCGCCCTCCTTCGGCCACCGCCTGGCGCCTTCAACGATAGATCCCGGGGGCGCTCCGAACTCAGCCCAGGCCCAGGAGCACGAGCCCGCCGATCACCATCGCGACGCCGACGTACTGGTTCGCGGCGGGTCGTTCCTGGAACAGGAGGACGCCGCCGAGGACCGGGATCACCGGGTAGGTCGCCGACGCCGCCGTCACGATCGACACGAGCCCCACCTCCGCTCCGCGGACGTACGACAGCCCGCCGAGCAGGTCCACGAGCCCGACCGCCGCCGCGAACCCGAGGGCGGCGCGACCGCCGGACCCGCGTTCGGCATCGGCCCCGGCCCCCGGTCGCGACCTCACCCGGACGACGGCGACGGCGATCACGAAGACCAGGGCGGTCGTGATCCGGCCGAACCACAACGACGACAGGTACCCGGCCCGCTGCGACGCCCAGCCCATCACGTAGGTCGCCACGCCGAACAGGAGCGTCGACACCACGGCCAGCCGCAGTCCGGCCGGGCGCGCAGCCGTTCCCGCCCGCAGGGCGCGGATATCGGTGGACGTGAGCACGGCGCCCGCGATCGTCACGGCGACCCCCATCGTCTCCCAGGGCCCGAGGGTCTCGCCCAGGAGCACCACGGCGAGCAGCACCGGGATGACGGCGTAGCTCGCGAGAACGGGCGAGACCACCGCGACCGGCCCCAGCTCGAGGGCGCGGTACAGCGTCGCGTACGCCGCCGCCGTGAGCAACGCGTTCGGCAGCAGCCACCCGATCACCGCGTCGAGGCGCCCGAGGTCGGGTCGAGCGACCAGCACGATCGCCGAGAGCGCGAGCGCGGCGGTCACCTGCGCGGCGACGACCGTCCGGCCGCTTCCGATCCGCCGGCCCGACATCGCGGCCCAGAGGTCGGCGAGACCCCAGCCGATCGCGGCGCCGAGGCCGAAGATCACGCTGGTCCGCGAGCCTCGGCGAGCGCGTCGACGGCGACCGCGCCGGTCCGGCCGACGAGCAGGGGGTTGGCCTCGAGCGACGTCAGCCGGCCGCGAAGATCGTGAGCCGCCCGGGCCACGGCGCCGACGGCGCGGGCCAACGCCCGAACGTCGTGACGCCGGGCGTCGAGCCCGCACGGCTCGGCC
>JBOGVL010000064.1:0-11006 GCA_050692535.1 Actinomycetota bacterium
GCTCCCACCGGAACATCTCGCCGCCGAGCTGCTCGCGGTCGCGCCACGGCAGCCGGGCCACCGGCAGGCCGGCGCGCTCGAGCGCGTCGGCGCCCCCGGCGGCGCCGACCGCGACGAATAGGCGGTCCTCGCCGTAGACCTCGGGGTCACCGGGCGGCTCCTCGACGACGGGCACCACGCCCACGCCCTCCTTGCCGGTCGACTCCGCGACCAGCTGCTCGACCCAGTCGCCGAAGCCGGCGATCTCCTGGGGGAGCAGCAGCGTCAGCTTGTCCAGCCCGGTCCGCGCGGCCTCGCCGATCAGCGCCCCGAGGACGACGCTCTCGTTCTCGCCCGCCGGTATCGACGGTCCGAAGGCTCGTCGCATCTCCTCCGCGCGGTCCAGCAGCCCGCGGATCGGCGCGCCGATCAGCGCCGCCGGGACGAGTCCGAAGAGAGACAGCGCCGAGTACCGCCCGCCGATGTTCTCCGGGTTGACGAACACTGACCGGAAGCCGCGCTCGCGGGCCAGCGTCTCGAGCGGCGTGCCCGGATCCGTGATCGCGACGAACCGGGCGCCGTCGGGCGATCGCTCCCAGAAGTGCGCAAGGTGGGAGAGCGTCTCGGTGGTCGTCCCGGACTTGCTGGCGACGACGAACAGGGTCGCCGGCGGGAGCTCGCCGGTGACGCGCTCGACGGCCGCCGGGTGCGTCGTGTCGAGCACGAGGAGTTCCAGAGCGCCCGGTGCGGTCCCGAAGGTGCGGCCGAACACCTCGGGCGCCAGCGAGGACCCGCCCATCCCCAGCAGGACCGCGGTCGCGAACCCGTCGTCGAACGCACGGTGCGCGAAGGCCTCGAGCTCGCCGGCGCGTTCGCGCATCGGGTCCGTGACGGTCAGCCAACCCAGGCGGTCGGCGATCTCGGTGGGGTCGTCCTTCCAGACCGTGTGGTCGCCCCGCCAGATGCGTTCGACGACCTGCTCGCCGTCCAGCGCCGCCAGCCGGCCGGCCACCGGGATCTTCGGCACTGGGTTCACGGGCGTTCCCCTCTCGCTCCTGGGCGACGCCTCACGGTAGCGGGTCGGGCCGCGCGAGGTCGAACGACCCGTCCACGGGGTGGCGCGGTCGCGCCCGGCGGGGGACCGTGTAACGCTAGGGTCGGTTCGGGGCACTCACCCGCGGATCCACGACGCGTCGCCAAGGAGGCACGGCATGGACGGAACCATCCGGGTGTACGGCGCGACCTGGTGCCCCGACTGTCGCCGGGCGAAGCGGTTCCTGGGCGACCAGCGGGTCCCGTTCGAGTGGCACGACATCGAGGTCGATCCTGACGGCGTGCGGGTCGTGCAGGAACGGAACAACGGCAACAACGTGATCCCGACGATCGTCTTCCCCGACGACACGCACCTGGCCGAGCCCTCGAACGAGGAGCTCGCCGAGAAGATCGGGCTCGAGCGCTCGGCGATGATGCACGTCTACGACCTGATCGTGATCGGCGGCGGCCCGGCCGGCCTCACGACCTCGATCTACGCGGCCCGGGAGAACCTGCAGACCCTCGTGATCGACAGCAAGGGCCTCGGTGGTCAGGCGGGCGTGACCGAGCGCCTCGACAACTACCCCGGCTTCCCCGAGGGGATCGGCGGGGCGGAGCTGGCCGACCGCATCGTGCAGCAGGCCCGCCGGTACGGTGTCGAGCTGCTCCAGGCCGTCTCCGCCGTCCAGGTCTCCGGGGACGGCGAGCAGGTCGACGTCGAGGCCGCGACGGGCGACCACTACCACGCCCGCTCGGCGCTGATCGCCACCGGTTCGTCGTACCGGCGGACGGGCGCGCCCGGGGAGGGCGACCTCATCGGCGCCGGCATCCACTTCTGCGCGACGTGCGACGGACCGTTCTACAAGGGGGCGAGCGAGCTGGTGGTCCTCGGGGGCGGCAACAGCGGGCTCGAGGAGGGCCTGTTCCTGACGCAGTTCGTCGACCGGGTCACGATCGTCCAGCGCGGGGACCGGCTCACGGCGAACAAGCTCCTCCAGGACAAGGTGAACATGCATCCGAAGATGCGGGTCCTGCTGGACCGCGAGGTGGTGGAGTTCCGACCGAAGGGCGACGGGAGCGGAAAGCTCGGCGCGATCGTGCTGAAGAGCCCGGAGACCGGAGCGTCCGACGAGCTCCACCCGGCGGCGTGCTTCGTCTTCATCGGCCTAGACCCGAACACGGGGTTCGTGAAGGGCGTCGTGGACCTCGACGACCGCGGGTTGATCCTGACCGGCATGGGGCTGACGACGAACGTCCCCGGCGTCTTCGCGGCCGGCGACGTCCGGTCGGGCTCCACCAAGCAGCTCGCGTCGGCGGTCGGCGAGGGGGCCGCGGCCGCGATCGGGATCCGGCAGTACCTCGAGGCGCAGGAGGCCAAGCCCGTCCACTCGATGTGAGGGGAGGATCGTGGACCCGAAGGAGATCTTCGAGCTGATCGTCAAGGCGGACGAGAAGCTCAAGTACGCGACGTCGGGCAAGGCGGACGTCCGCCGGCAGCAGGCCCGGGAGTTGCTGCACCAGGCGAGGGCCGCCGCGCTGGAGATCGGCAACGACGGGCTCGTCCAGCAAGCCGATACGCGGCTTGCCGACCTGGGCGGCGGGGGCGGGGCGTGACGGGCCGGCGGCCGAACCCGCTCGATCCGTATCCCGAGCCGCGTCTCGAGGAGACCGCGGGGGACGAGAAGGCGTATCCGCCGGAGCTGGGGACCGACGCGATCGCGATCCTCGAGGGCCGGACGTTCATGTTCTCGGACTCGCTCGGCGACATCCCCCCGGGCTCGACCGGCGGCCTGCTGCATGACGACACGCGGTTCGTCTCGCGCTGGGAGCTCACGCTGAACGACCGGCCGCTGTCGCTCCTGAAGTCGAGCGTCGTCGACTACTACTCGGCCGCGTTCTTCCTCACCAATTCGGACCTGCCGGACCTGCGCGCCAACAGCCTCACGATCCGCCGGTTCCGGTTCGTCGGCGGCGGGCTGCACGAGCAGATCGCCGTGTACAACCCGTCGACGCAGCCCGTCCGGTTCGAGCTGCGGCTGACGGTCGGTGCCGACTACGCCGACCTGTTCGAGGTGAAGAGCTCGGTTCGCGACCGGAGCGCACACATCGACGTCGAGCACGACGAGGGTGGGTCGTCGCTCCACTTCCACTACGAGGTGCCCGGGTTCCTCGCCGAGACGGACGTGCAAGTGGCGCGAAGCCGGATCACCGAGGGGATCGAAGGTTCGAGCGAGGGCGAGGCGTCACCCCCGCGGATCGAGCGCGACGGTCTCGTGTGGGAGATGGAGCTCGGGCCGCGGCGCCTGCTCGACGCGCTGGTGCGCGTGACGGTGCGGGTCAACGACGCCGCGCTCCAGCCGATGCACGACGACTTCGGCGAGCAGCAGCAGCTGTCCGAGGGGGCGCTCACCAGCTGGCTGGCGGAGGTCCCCCGGTTCGAATCCGACAGCGCGCTGCTGAAGGGCGTGCTCGATCGGTCGGTGGTGGACCTTGCCGCGCTCCGGATCGAGGGCGAGCTCGGCGGCGATCGCTTCGTGCTGCCGGCGGCCGGGCTTCCCTGGTTCATGACACTGTTCGGCCGGGACACGCTGATCACCGCCCTGCAGACGGTCGGGATCGGCCCCGATCTCGCCCGGGGCGCGCTGCATCTCCTGGGCGTGCTCCAGGGGACCAAGGAGGACGAGTTCCGTGACGAGGAGCCCGGGAAGATCCTGCACGAGGTCCGCCAGGGAGAGCTCACGGTGCTCGGCGAGAAGCCGCACAGCCCGTACTACGGGACGGCCGACGCCACGCCCCTGTACCTCATCCTGATGTCGGCTTACTGGCGCTGGACCGCGGACGACGAGTTCGTCCGCGCGCGCTGGCCGAACGTGCTCGCCGCCATCGAGTGGATCGACCGGTACGGGGACCGCGACGGCGACGGGTTCGTCGAGTACCAGACCCGCTCGTCGCAGGGCCTCGGCAACCAGTGCTGGAAGGATTCGTGGGACGGCATCCAGTTCGCCGACGGCCGGATCCCGTACCTGCCGATCGCGACGTGCGAGATCCAGGGCTACGTCTACGACGCCAAGCTACGGACGGCGGAGATCGCCGAGCGGTTGATGGACGACCGGCCGCTGGCAGAACGGCTCCGAAGGGAGGCGGGCGTGCTCCGTGAACGGTTCAACGAGGCCTATTGGAGCGACGCTCGCGGCGGCTTCTACGCGGTCGGGCTCGATGGGGACAAACGTCCGATCGATTCGATGACGTCGAACATGGGGCACCTCTTGTGGTCCGGCATCGTGCCGGAGGACCGCGCGCCGTCGGTGGCCTCTCGCCTGACGTCGGACGCGATGTTCTCGGGATGGGGCGTGCGCACGATGTCGAACGACGACGCCGGCTACAACCCGATCGGGTATCACGTCGGAACGATCTGGCCTCACGACAACGCCATCGTCGCGCTCGGGCTGGAGCGCTACGGCTTCCGCGAGGAGGCCAACCGGATCTGTCTGGCCCAGCTCGAGGCCGCCGGCTTCTCCAACTTCCGGTTGCCCGAGGCGTTCGCCGGACTGCACCGGAGGTTCGGTCGTTTCCCCGTGCCGTACCCGACGGCCTGCAGCCCCCAGGCGTGGGCGACGGGTGCGCCGTTCGTGTTCCTCAAGGTGATGCTGGGCCTCGATGCGAGCGGCGGCGAGCTTTCGGTCGACCCCCGGGTCCCCGAGGAGGTCGGCAGGATCTTCGTGCACGGCCTCCACGCCTTCGGCACGCACTGGGACGTCGAGGCCTTCGGATCGAACGGGCACGTCCGCCTGACGCACTGAGCACCTCGCGCCCGGCTCGCGCGTGTGCTACGTGGAGCGCCACGCGCGGAAGACGCGACGCAGTGGCTCGCGGGCCTCGGAGGGGATCTGGTCGTCGCTCAGGCGTCCGGTCAGTCGGATCGTCGTGCGCATCTGCTCGAGATAGGCCGTGCAGCCCTCGCACCCGGCGAGGTGCGCCTCGACGGCGGCGCGCTCATCGTGCCCGAGCGCGTCCTCGAGGTACTCGGTCACCAGCTCGACGAGGCTGCGGCAGTTCATCTCAATCGGGCGGTCAGGCCGCCCCCTCCTCCTGGAGGTAGCCCTCGAGCGCGCGCCGCACCTTGGAGCGGGCGCGATGCAGGAGCACCCGCTGGTTGGTCTCCGAGATCTCCAGCGCGTTACACACCTCCGGCGAGGACCAGCCGAGCAGGTCGCGCATCCGGATGACCTCGCGCTGGTTCGGCGGCAGCGCCTCGATCGCCTCCCGGACCTTGGCGAGCGTCTCCTTCGCCAGGAGCCGGTCCTCGGGCACCGTGGTCCTCCACGAGGCGGGGTCGGACGCCCAGTGGCCGGGCGATCCCGACTGCTCGGCCAGGAACCGGTCGAGCTCGACGGCCGGCTCCGACTCCGGGTCGGGCGCCCACACCGACGAGAACGGCAGGCTCCGCGCCTCCCGCGTGCCTCGGGTCTTCGCGATGTTGACGAGGATCCGGAAGATCCAGGTCCGGAGCGACGAGCGCCCCTCGAACGCCTCGAGCCCGCGCAACACGCCCAGCCATGCGTCCTGGACGACCTCCTCGGCCACGGCCGGGGTCGAGACGTACATCCGCGCGATCCGGAGCATCGCCGCCTGGTAGCGCTCGACGAGCATCATGAACGCGTCCTCGTCACCGGCCCGGAGCGCCTCGACGAGCCCGAGGTCCTCGTCGGAAGCGAGCACGGTCCCGATCAGCCGGGACGCGCGGCGCCGACGAAGCTGTCCCAGTACACCGAGACGACCTGCACCGGGACCCCCGGGTGGGACGCGTGGATCATGCGACTCCCCCCGACGTACATCGCCACGTGGGAGATCGGGCTGTAGAAGAAGAGGAGGTCTCCGGCCTGCAGGTCTTCCCGAGCCACGTGCGGGAGCGCCGAGTACTGCGCGGCCGAGGAGTGTGGGAGCGAGACGCCGGCGTGCGCCCACGACCACATCGTGAGCCCCGAGCAGTCGAACCCGGACTCCGGGCTGGCGCCGCCCCACTGGTAGGGCGTCCCGATCACCGAGTAGGCCGCGTCCAGCGCCGCCTGGACGTTCGCGTTCGGAGCCGGCGGCGCCGGGATCGGCGCCACGTCGCCGCTCGTCGTGCCGGCCGTCACGCTCTGCTGCTCGGCCGCCGCCTGCGCCGCTGCGGCAGCCGCCGCGGCGGCCTCCTGGAACTCGCGATCCAGCTCCGCGTAGAGGTCGCGGGCCTCGTCGACGCGCGTCTCGATCTGGCCGCGTTTGGCGTCGATCTGCTCGAGCACCCCGCGTCGCTCCTCGATCGTCGCCTTCAGCTCATCGGCGGTCCACTCCGCTTCCTGCCGGGCCAGCTCGGCCTCCGTCGCGAGGTCGGCGTCGGCCTGGGCCATGTTGCCGATGAACTCGAGCCGGTCGGAGAAGTCCCCCAGCGACGTCGCGTCGAACAGCACGGCGAACTGCGACCCGAGACCCGTGTAGGCGCGCGCGGCGCTCCGGTTGAGGCTCTGGGCGGCGCGGTCGGCGTCCGCCTGCGCGCGGTCCGCCTGGCCCTGCACCTCCGCCAGCCGCGTCTGGACCTGCTCGAGGCGGATGCGTGCCTGGTTGAACTGCTCCACGAGGAGCGAGAGCTCCCGGTTCAGGGTGTCCAGGCGCGCCTTGGCGCGCGCGACCTCCTCGCGGGTGGGGGCCGCGGAGGACAGCGAAGCGAAACCGAAGGACGCGGACAACGTGATGAGCACGGCCACGGAGAGCCGAGCCACGAACCGCCGCCTCGTTCTGGTCATCAGCCTCCGGACGCACAGAGGGCTGTCTCTCGACAGCCCGCGGCAGAGGCTACCGGCGCCCCCGGGGGCCGTCAATCCTCTGGTTTCCTCGGAAGGGAACGGTCTCCGATGGTGCCCGGCTGCCGGTTCGACCGGATCTGGTCGGGACGGCGGGACTTGAACCCGCGACCTCAGCGTCCCGAACGCTGCGCGCTACCAAACTGCGCCACGTCCCGTGGCCGGTCAGTCTAGCGGCTGGTGCCCGGCCCGACCGGATAGGCTCGGCCGGTGAGGATCGCCCAGGTCTGCCCGCCGTGGATCGCGGTGCCCCCGAAAGGCTACGGCGGGATCGAGTGGGTGGTCGCGCTCCTGGCAGACGGTCTCGCCGAGGCCGGGCACGACGTGACCCTCTTCGCCACCGGCGACTCGCAGACGAAGGCCCGGCTCGAGTACGTGTTCGAGGAGGCGCCCGGGTCCCGGCTCATCAACGACCTCATCCTCGACACGACGCACACCCTGTACTCGCTCCGGGACGCGCGCGAGCGGTTCGACGTGCTCCACATCCACTCGCCGTTCTCGACGCTCGCGGCCGCCGTCGAGACGGGCGTGCCGACCGTGCACACCCTGCACGGGGCGTTCACGCCGGAGATGACCCGCCTGTACTCGTTCGTCGCGGATCGTCTCTGGTACGTCGCCATCAGCAAGGCTCAGCGGGCCTTCGATCCCGACCTCCGGTACGCGGGCGTGGTGTACAACGGCATCGACCTCGACTTCTACACGTTGCAGGAGGAGAAGGAGGACTTCGTCCTGTTCCTCGGACGGGCAGCCCCGGAGAAGGGCTGGCGCCGGGCGATCGACACCGCGAAGCTCGCCGGCGAGCGGCTCGTCTCGGCGGTCAAGATCGCCCACTGGACCGAGGAGGAGGAGTGGGAGAACAACGTGAAGCCGATCCTGCCCTCCGACTTCGAGGTCATGGGCGAGATCAGCCAGGAGGACAAGGTCGACCTGCTCCGCCGGGCCAAGGCCGTGCTGTTCCCGATCGACTGGCCGGAGCCCTTCGGCCTGGTCATGACCGAGGCGATGGCGTGCGGCACGCCCGTCATCGGAACCCCGCGCGGCTCCGTCCCCGAGGTGATCGACGACGGGGTGACCGGATGGATCGTCGACGTCGAGACCTATCCGGAGCAGGCGGCCGAGCGACTCACGCGTCTGGCCGAGATCGACCCGAACGCGTGCCGCGATCGCGTCCGGCGCCTCTTCTCCAAGGAGTCGATGATCGCCGGGTACGAGGGCGTCTTCGAGCGGGCCGCCGGGCACGGGTGACGGGTCCGGCGGCCGAGGAACCGAACCCTCCCATCGCGCGTCTCAGGGCCGTACCATCGGCCGACCGATCGGAAACAGGAGGGATCCCATGCGCCGCGGGCGCCGCATCGTCTCGCTCGGCACGATCGTCCTCGTCTGCCTGACGCTGCTGGCCGGGGCGCCGCCCGCGACCGCGGCCGAGCCGCCCGGCCTCCGGCTGTTCGCGGCCAACTCCCACATCGACGTCGTGCGCGACAAGCGCGACTTCGCCTGGTTCGACCCCGGCGCCTGGGTGGCCTCGGTGGGCGGCGGCTTCGAGCTCCGAGTCTCGCGGCCCGACTACGACAGCCCGGTCACGATCGTCCAGACCGACCCGGTGACCGGCGCCGCGCTCCGCACGCTCCCCGCCGAGCTCCTCGACGGGTGGCTTGGCCTGAAGGAGTTCCTGCACGTCAGCGTCAAGGACATGGATGGTCACGTCGTGCTCCGCCAGGCCCTCACGTTCTGCCCCAACTCCTACTACCGGGCCCGACTGTCCGACGACGGCCCGTTGAACTCCAGCTATCCGTACTTCTGCGGCGGGAACCCGTTCACCCGGGGCACCGTGTGGGGGGTCGACGACGACTGGGCCGTCAGCCCGATCTCGGACTACGGGTTCGGGTTCGACGCTCCCCGCCGTCACTACCAGCTCCGGATCTGGATCGATCCCGCGTGGGTCGAGACGCTCGAGATCGCGCCCGAGGACGCCGAGGCGCTCGTCTCGATCACCGCGCACGACCGCGGACAGGGCGACGAGCCGCCGTCCCCCGGCGACGTGGCGCCGTTCGTGCGAGGCGCGCGCGTCCCGACGGTCACCAACCCCGTCCTCGCCGGTCTCCCGGACGTCGTCGCGCTTCCCGCCTGGGGCGTCACCACCTATCACCGCAAGGGCAAGGACTTCCTCGCGTTCAACGCGACCGAGTGGAACGCCGGGCCGGGCACGCTGGTCGTCGAGGGTTTCCGCGGGGTGGACCAGCAGCTGATGGAGGCCTACCAGTACTTCCTGGTCGACGGCGAGCCGGTCTCCCGCGCGCCGATCGGGCAGATGGAGTTCCACGCGGTCCACCAGCACTGGCACTTCCAGCAGTTCACGGAGTACTCGTTGCTGGACGCCCAGAGCGGGCAGATCGCGATCAGCGGCAAGCAGTCGTGGTGCCTGGCCAACACTGACGCGATCGACCTCGCCGTCCCCAACGCCAACTGGGGAGCCTTCGGCGGCGACCTCTTCACGATGTGCGGGGGGCCCGGTGCGCTCTGGATCCGCGAGGTCCTCGACGTCGGCTGGGGCGACACCTACTCGCAGTACGTCGCGGGCCAGGCCTTCGACATCACCGATCTGCCCAACGGCAACTACTACATCCGGGTTCACGCCAACCCGACCGGGTCCATGTTCGAGGTCTCGGCCGACAACAACGTCGAGGACCGGCTCGTGAAGCTGCGCGGCAAGACAGGGAACCGGCGCGTGATCGTGCCGCCGTGGCACGGTATCGACACGGAGAGCGGCTGCTACTACTGCTTCTAGTTGCTGCAGAGGGGCCCTTCGCTGCGCGAAGCGCCCCGCTGGCCTCCCGCTTCGCTACGTGAGGCCGGGTCTGCGCCGCAGCTCGAGCAAGGTCGCCTCGGGCGGGCACAGGAAGCGGTAGGGCGCGAACTTGCTCGTTCCGAGCCCCGGTGAGACGTGGACGAACGCGCCCCCGAGCCGGATGAGTCCGGACGCTACGCGGCGGGGGAGGTGCGAGTTGGTGACGAGCGCGCCGAACATCGGCAGGCGGACCTGGCCCCCGTGCGTGTGTCCCGCCACGATCAGCGGGTAGCCGCACGCGACGGCCTCGGGCGCCGAGTCGGGCGAGTGCATCACCGCGAACCCGAACCGCTCGGGTGATCGGCGCGGCACGACGCGGAGGTCCTGCAGGCGGATGTGCGCGTCGTCGAGCCCGAGGAGCTCGACCGGCAGGCCGTCCAGCTCGACGTCCTGGCGAACGTTCGTCAGGTCGCGCCAGCCGTCGGCCTCGAGGCCCGCCACCAGCTCCCGCCACCGGCCCCGCCGCGCCAGCCGGGGTTTGCGGTTCATCCGTTTCCGCAGGTAGCGCAAGGGGTTCACGGGACGGGGCACGAAGTAGTCGTTCGAGCCCAGGACGAACCACGACGCGAGCCGTCCCCGGTTGACGCGAAGGGCCTCCACGACCGTCTCGGCCGCCTCGGGCTCGGCGAGGAAGTCGCCGGTCACCACCGTGACGTCGGCCGGCGGGAGCGATGCGAGGAACTGCGCCTTCCGCGCGTCCCGGCGCACGAAGTGCAGGTCCGACAGGTGCAGCACCCGGATCGTCTCCGGACCCGTCGCCGGTAGGATGGCCAGGTCGCGACGGACCAGTCGGTACGCGCGTCGTTCGATCAGCAGGCCGTAGCCGAGGCACGCCGCGCCGGCGGCGGCGATCGCGAGCAGGATCCAAGCGAGCACGGGAGGGGAGTCTACGGTGGGCGACGCCGGCCTCAAGGCGACGATCCGCGAGGAGATGACGGCGGCGCTGAGGTCCGGCGACAAGGTCCGGCTCGGTGCGCTGCGGATGCTCGCGGCCGCGATCACGAACCGCGAGAAGGACGTGCGTCACGAGCTCGCCGACGACGAGGTCCGCGAGGTCGCCGGCAAGGAGGTCAAGAAGCGGACCGAGTCCATCGAGGCGTTCGAGTCCGCCGGCCGGACCGACCTCGTCGAGAGGGAGCGAGCCGAGCGCGAGATCCTGCAGGTCTACGCGCCGGAGCAGCTCGACGCAGGGGCCGTCGACGCGCTCGTCGACGAGGCGATCGCCGCCACCGGTGCCGACTCCGTTCGGGAGATGGGCAAGGTCATGGGGTTCGTCATGGGCAAGGCCAAGGGCCGGGTCGACGGGGGGC
>JBOGVL010000065.1:0-10893 GCA_050692535.1 Actinomycetota bacterium
GGACTACCCGGCCCCCCAGTCGGAGGCGTTCGCCGGGCGCGGGCTGTTGCTGCAGCAGCTCGGTCGGCGTCACGTAGTAGACGAGGTTGCCGGACAGAGCCCGGGTGCCGACCCACGCGAGGCTGCCGGCGATGAGGACGAGGAGCACGACGACCCGGACGCGCACGGGCCGACCCTACCGCGCGCCCGAGCGAACCGTCAGGGCAGGTGGAACGTGCCGTCGCCGATCACGTGCACGCCGCCGCCCACGCGCACGTGCCACGTATGGTCGTCGGGCTCGACGACTACGTGGAGCTCGCTCGGCCTCCCGACCTGCTCCCCCTGCCGGATCGTCACCGAACCCGGCATCCCGGCGAGACGGTGTGTGGCGAGGTACGCACCGAGCGGTCCCGCCGCCGAGCCCGTCGCCGGATCCTCGAGGATGTTCGGCGTCGGCCCGAAGAACCGCGCCGTGACGCCGCCCTCGTGCACGGCGAACAGGTACATCTCCTCCCCCCCGGAACGTTCGCAGGCCTCCGCCACGAGCGGCTGGTCCACACTCGCCCGGCGGAGCGTCTCGACGTCGCGGATCGGCACGATGAGCGGCGGGAGCCCGGTCGAGACCGTCCGCACCGGCAGGCTCGGATCCAGGTCCTCGACGGACAGGCCGGCGGCCCGCGCGACCAGATCGCGGTCGCCGAACTCGGGACCGAACTCCGGCGGCAGCTGGGTCATCCAGGCGACACCGGTCGCGAGGTCCACCTCCACGGGGATCTCGCCCGCCGGCACCACCTGCGTCGCCGGCGACGTCACGCGGCCCTCGCTCACCATCACGAACGCGGTCCCGAGGGTCGGATGGCCGGCGAAGGGCAGCTCGGCGTCCGGCGAGAAGATCCGCATCGAGTAGCGATCGCCGCCGGCCCCGGTCACGAACGTCGTCTCCGAGAACCCGATCTCCCGCGTCAGCGCGAGCATCCCGTCGTGATCCAGGCCGGCCGGCTCGGGCACGACGCAGAGCTGGTTGCCGGCGAGCGGTCGCGGCGTGAACACGTCGACGATCCGGAACGCGAGGTCCATCGGCTCAGACCACGACGCGGACGGCGCGGGGCCCGCCCGCGATCTGCGGCTCGTACTCGGCCCATGCATCCGCAAGGCGGGCCACGCCGTCTCGCATCTGCTCCGGATCGAGCACGTAGGGCAGGCGGACCCGGTCGGGGAAGTTGCCGTCCACCGAGGTCATCGGGCCGGCGACGAGTGTCACGCCGTGCCGGGACGCCACCTGAGCGAAGGACGTCGCGTCGCCGGCCGGAAGCCGGACCCACAGGCACAGCCCGCCGGGTGGCGGCTCCCACGTCCACGAGGGCAGCCACTCGCGGAGCAACGACTCGAGCAGGGCCTTGCGCTCGCGGACCAGGGCCCGCCGCTCCGCCCGGATCTCGTCGAGGTCCTCCAGCAGCCGAACCGCGACGATCTGGCTCACGGTCGAGGAGCCGTGATCGGTCACGAGCTTCATCCGCCCGAGCCGCTGGATCACCGGTGCCGGCGCACGGATCCACCCGACGCGCAGCCCGCCCCAGAGCACCTTCGACAGCGAGCCGATCGTCAGCACGGGCACCTCACCCTGGAACGCGCCGATCGGCGGAGGCGGCTCGTCCTCCAGTGAGAGGTCCGCGACCGTGAGGTCCTCGACGATCGGCACCTGCGCCTCCTGCGCGAGGTAGGCGATCTCGCGCCGCTCCCGCTCGGGCATCACCGCGCCGGTCGGGTTGTGGTACGTCGGCATCACGTAGGCGAATCGCGGCGAGGCGTCGAGCATCGCCTCGCGGACGCGCTCGGGTCGGACGCCCTGCACCCCGATCGGGATCGGCAGCAGGCGCAGCCCCGCTGCCGTGAAGACGTCGATCGCGGTCAGGTACGTCGGGTCCTCGACGGCAACGATCTCTCCGGGCCGCGTGTACAGCGCCGCGGCCAGGCCGACGGCCTGCTGGGCGCCGGTGGTGATCATCACCTCGTCCTCGGTCGTCGGGAGCCGCCAGCGCCGGGTCAGGTGCT
Source organism: Actinomycetota bacterium (assembly GCA_050692535.1). Classification (GTDB taxonomy): domain Bacteria; phylum Actinomycetota; class UBA4738; order UBA4738; family HRBIN12; genus CALGFI01. The sequence goes on from JBOGVL010000065.1 coordinate 2,032, forward strand.
CGGCGATCGCCGCTCGGAGCGGCGGGTGCCCCCGGGCCTCGTAGCCGATCGACGATCGGGCGAACGCCGCCAGATCTTCCATCGCGCGCGCCACCGCCGGCCGATCGAACAGGTCGCCGGCGGGCAGGGCGGCGCAGGTGAACTCGATCCCCTCGCCGGGGCCCTCGATCAGGGCCCGGAAGGTCACGGTCGAACGCCCCAGGAACCCGGGTCGATCCTCACCGAACCGCACGACCGACGCGTTCCGGCGCACCCAGGTCCCGCTCCCCTGCCGGCTCTCGAGCCAGCCCTCGCCGCGGAGCAGGTCGTAGGCCGCGACGACCGTGCTTCGGCTCACCGAGAGCTCGACCGCGAGCGCACGTTCCGTGGGAAGGCGGGTGCCGCTCGACAGCTCCCCCCCGCGGATCGCGGATCGGATCGAGTCGGCGAGACGCCGGTACAGCGGGCCGTCGCCGGCGCTCGTCCACCCGGTGAGCGAGGGACCGAACCCAGGTGATGTCATCGGAATGGTCGCCATCTTCGTTCCAATCTGGCCCGATTGGCCGTGGAGTGGTCCGCCCGAGGGAGTGAGTATCGACGCACCACATGCGCCGCCGCAAGACCATTGGATTGGAGATTGGACGGCGCTGGACGGACGGAGGCGGAGATGGATCGGTGGCGTTGGTGGCGCCGCTGGCGCTCGATGGAGCCCCTCACCCGTTCGGGACTGCTCCTGGGGTCGTTGCTGGCGCTGACCGGGCTCGCCTGGGCCGCCGGCTGGGCCTGGCTCGCGGTCCCGGCAGCGCTCGCGATCCTCGGCGTCGCGGCCGACGCCGTGGGCGTGGATTCGCGGATGCCGGGAGACTGGAGACGATAAGGCCGGGGTGAGCCGGGAGGACGAGATCGAGGCGAAGCGGTACCGGGACGGGGCCCGCGCCGTCGCGCCGCTCGCGGTCGCCGTGGTGGGGTTCGGGATCTCTTTCGGCGTGCTCGCGCGCGCCGCCGGGTTCGGATGGCTCGCGCCGATCGTGATGTCGGCGACCACCTTCGCCGGATCGGCCCAGTTCGCCGCCACCTCGATCCTCGGCGACGCCGGAACGGTCGCGGCGGCGGTCACAGCCGCGCTGCTGCTGAACGCGCGCTACGGGCCGATCGGCGTCTCCGTCGCGCCGTACCTCGGAGGGTCCGCGTGGTCCCGGTTCGTACGGGCGCAGCTCGTGGTCGACGAGTCGTGGGCCCTCGCGGCCGAGGGCGACGGGCGGTTCGATCCGCGCGTGCTGATCGGCGCCGGCCTCGTGCTGTACGCGAGCTGGATCGGCGGGACAGCGATCGGCGCCGTCGGCGGCGAGGCGCTCGGCGATCCCGCAACGCTCGGCCTCGAGGCCGCGTTCCCCGCGCTGTTCCTCGCGCTGCTCGTACCGCAGCTCCGCGGCCAGCGTGCCCTGCAGGCGGCGGTGCTCGGCGCCGCGATCGCGCTCGTCCTCACTCCGCTGGCGCCCGCCGGGGTCCCGATCGTCGCGGCGAGCGCGGCCTGCCTCCTGGGGATCCGCCGGTGAGCGGCGCCTGGCTCGTCGTCGCGCTCGTCGGCGCCGGTACGGTCGCGATCAAGGCTGCCGGCCCCGTCCTCCTCGGCGGCCGTCCGCTCCCCGCGCGGCTGACCGGCGTCGTCGAGCTGCTCGCACCCGCGCTGCTCGGCGCCCTCGTGGCGGTCCAGACCTTCGGGGACGGCCAGTCGCTCGTCCTCGACGAACGACTCATCGGCGTGGCGGCGGCCGGGATCGCGCTCTGGCGCAAGGCCCCGCTGCTGGTGGTCGTGGTCGTGGCGGCCGCGGCAACGGCGCTGGCCCGACTCGTCGTCTGAGGTCAACGAGCCGGCGGGACTCACGCACATTGCTGTAGCCTCGACGACGGTCTGCCGTTGATCGGCCCGCCGCCCGAATACTCCAGTCGCCGACACACCGTCCACGCGTCCGCAGCTTTGATCCGGAAGGAGTTCGGGATGAGCAGCTCCTACCCTCTCCAGCAGCTCTCGAACACCGGAACGGTCGTGAAGGTACCGGGCGGGGAGGTGGACCCGTCGGACGTCGCCCGGCAGCTGATGCCGATCTCGGACGCCATGGGGCGGGTGCTGGACGCGGACCGGGCGGGGTACCTGCAGGCGATCGAGGTCGCCCTGTCGATCACCGCGAATGGGGACATCGCCTTCATGAAGTCCGGAGGGGAGGCCGCCGCGTTGAAGCTCACGTTCTCGCGGCGGACGGACGCGGTCCGGATCTGAGCCGACGCAAAGCCCGCCCCCGCCGCACGAGCGCGAACCGGCTGAGCCCGAGCGACGGTGCGGGCCCCGGGGAATCGAGCCGATCAGCGGACGACGTGCTTCGTGCCGCTTGCTCTGCGGCACGAAGCAAATGCTGTTTGGCGCCGCGAGGAGATCGAGGCTATCGGGGAGCCCGCCACGGGCGAGTGAGTGAACGCCGTCCGGACCGACGTAGAGCCAAGGTTTGTTCGATCTGAGCTGTTCTTTGGTACGGTTGCAAGTGCGGTGGAGAAGTGGGACGCGTGGGCCGTGGTGGACTTCCAGAAGCCGCTCACCGACGACCAGCGAGCGCGAGTGCGACACGCCTTCGAGGCCGTGACCACGCTCGGCGACCTTGATGAGACTTCCCTTCGATTCAAGATGCGCGTCTCCGGCCCGGACCGCGAAGGAGCCCTGAACTACGCTCAGCGGGTGACGCAGGACAAGCTCATGGGGCTCGGGTTCGAGCGCGAGGACTGGGATGACCGGCTCACGAACGCCGAGCGCGTGTACGACTGAGTGACGGGAAGGGGCGGCCTAGTCTTCGCAGTTCACCGTCGTTTCGCCGCGACACCGATCCCTGCCTTCCCCTCCGTCCAGTGTGTCCCGACCGACGCCGCCGCGCATGAAGTCTGGGCCTCCGCTGCCATCGAGAACGTCCGATCCTCCCTGACCGACAATCCGGTCGGACCCCGGACCGCTCTTCACGATGTCATTGCCGCTGCCAGCACAGACCAGGTCGCTGCCGTGGAGCGAGGTGATGTTGTCGTCGCCGCCAAGTCCCGCGATCACATCCGCTCCGGCCGTCCCCGTCAGCTCGTCATCGCCGCCGGTCCCGACGATCGTTGCCGGTTCCCCTCGGCACGCAACGACCGCTGATGCTGGAGCCCCATCGAACCCCCATGTGATCGGAACCATCAAGAGGAGCGCGGCAAACACAACCCTACGGACGTTGGAGCGAGGCGACCGAGTCACGACCTCACCCACCTTCCGAAGACCGGAGCACCGCACCGCGTTGGGACGACGACGCCGCTCGCATGGCATCCGAGACCTCGATCTCTCGTCTCCGGTTACTCATTCTCGTCTGTTTATCCGGCGCTGAGTCCGGGGCGTCATGGTGCGCCTGGCGTACGAGCTCTACGGTGCGCCGAGCCGGAGCCACCTCTCGCTCTGACGGTCACCAGCGTGACAAGAGGAGCCAGTCGCCAGCCGCCCGTCTTGCTCTACGGCTAGTTGGCGGGGTGCCGCTCGCAGGCGGGAGGGGCAGCCCGAAGGCCACCCCTCCTACCCGTAGACGCCGCTGAGCCCACCCTCAGCTGCTTCCTGCTCGGAGGCGTTCCGCGCCTCGGCACGGCGATCGACCCCCACGCCGTGGAACGTCTTCGCATCGAGCGGGATGATCTGATCGATGGTTTCCTTCGCCTCGGCGAAATGACAGAGAAGACGCAAGGATGCGCGCACGTCGGATCCGTCTCTCTTTCCCGAGGCGCCAACAGCGACTTCGTGTCGTCGACGATCTCCGTGAAATCGCCCCGGTGCCACGCTTCCACCGGCGCGGAAACGCCCCCTGACCTACGGAGCGGGCGACGGGAATCGAACCCGCATATCCAGCTTGGAAGGCTGGGACTCTGCCATTGAGCTACGCCCGCGAGCGATCCGAAGCCTAACAGCGGGTGTGGGGCGGCCGGATCAGCCGGACTTCTGGCCCGTGCGAAGATCCATCCAGTTCGTCTCCATCGACGAGTACCTAGCCCACGCGCTCCCCCACCCCTGGTCGTTACGCGGGAACCGCTCGATCGCCGTCTGCGGCGCGTTGCGATCCCAGATCCCGAAGTAGTCGCCGCCGTAGCCGAGGAGGTACCGCGACCCCGTGTGCGTGAACTCGATCTTCGTCTCGGGGACCGCCGCGGGGGTCTGCGCGGGCGCGGCCTCCGCCGCGGCCGCCTGGGCGGGCGAGGCGACTGGCTCGATCCGAGCCGTCTCGTGCTCCACCGGTGTGGGCTCCTCGGTCGCCGCCGGCGCCTCGGTTGCGACCTCGGAGGAGACCGGCTGCACGATCGGCGCCTCCGCGGCGGGCCTCGGCTCCTCCCGGGAGGGCTCCTCCGTGGCGACGGCCGCCGGTGGCGGCGTGTCGGCACCCGCCGGAACCTCGTCGACGAGCCATGAGTGACACCAGCGGCAGCGGATCGCCGCGTCCTTGATCTCCTCCGCGCAGTACGGACAGGTCTTCATCGAGCGCTCCTTGGGTGGAGGTTCCGCGACAGACTACCGCCGCCGGTGCGACGGGCGCGAACCGGTGGGTGTCAGCCCGCCTTGACGAGCTCCCCGCCCTTGATCACGACCGAGACGTCCGTCAGCACCCCCACGTCCTCGAGCGGATCGCCCGCGACGCCGATCACGTCCGCGTACCGCCCCGGCTCGATCGCACCCACGCCGTCGCCCCACCCGATGAGCTCGGCGGCGACGACCGTCGCGCTCCGGATCGCCTCCAGGGGACTCATCCCGTACTTCACCATCGTCCCGAACTGCGTCGCGACCATCGCGTGCGGGTAGACGCCGCTGTCCGTCCCGTACGCGAGCCGCACCCCCGCTTCCACGCACTTCGCGAAGCCCAGTCGCTGCGCCTCCGTCGTCTCGTCGTTCTTCCGGAGCACGTGCTCGGACCATCCGTCCCGGCGCCCTCGTTCGGCGATCCAATCCCCCTCCCACACGTCGGCGACCAGGTACGTCCCCGCCTCCGCCATCAGCGCGATCGCCTCGTCGTCCATCAGCGAACCGTGTTCGATCGACCGGACGCCCGCGCGGACCGCGCGCTTGATGCCCTCGGCTCCGTGCGCGTGCGCCGCCACGTGGGCGTCGTAGAGGGACGCCTCCTCGACGGCCGCGCGGATCTCCGCCTCGCTGAACTCGGGCGCGCCGGGGTTGGTTCCCTCCGTCAGGACGGCCCCCGTCGCGATCACCTTGATGAAGTCGGCGCCGCCGTGGAGGATCCGCCGGACGGCGGCGCGCACCTCGTCCGCAGAGTCCGCCACGCCGAAGCGGAGCTCGCGCGGCACGACCTCGTCCACGTCGGGCGCGAGACCCGTCACGTCGCCTCCGCCGCCCGCAGACGTCACGAACGCGCCTGCGCACCGCATCCGCGGACCGAGCACGTCGCCGGCCTCGATCGCGTCACGGAGCGCGACGTCGACGAACGCCCGGAACGTGCCGACGTCGCGGACGGTCGTGAAGCCGGCCAGGACGGTGTCCCGCGCGTTGGGAACGCCGCTCAGCGCCTCCTGCGCACCGGTGCGCTGCACCAGACCTGCGTAGCCGTGACCGGACTCGACCTCGCCGATCATGTGCGCATGGCAGTCGATGAGACCGGGGAGCACGCTGTACGCCGACAGGTCGATCAGGCGCGCCCCCTCGGGGACCGACCCGTCGTCGGGACCGACCGACTCGATCCGCTCGCCGCGGATCGTGATGGCCTGTGCCGGGCGGACCTCGCCCGCGACGACGTCGACGAGTCGTCCCGCCCGGACGAACGTGAGGTGGTTGGCGGCCATGGAACGGGAAGCATAGCGGGGCGACGGAGCTCGCTCGGCGGGCGGTCAGTCGCCGGTCAGGCGGAACGAGGGGTCGCCGGTCAGGTCGACCACGTCCATCTGCGCCTTCTGCAGCCGGCCGCTGTAGTCCCAGTTCATCGCCTGCCAGCGCGTGAACTGGTCGAGCACCCACACGCCCGACTGACGGGAGCCGTTCCCGCTCCGGCCGTTGCCGCCGAACGGCAGGTGCGCCTCGGCGCCGGAGGTCGAGTTGTTGACGCTGACCATCCCCGCCGAGACGCGTTCACGGAACCCGAAGACGCTCCTCGGGTCGTTGGTGTAGATCGAGGACGACAGCCCGTAGCCGTGACCGTTGGCGAGCGCGACCGCCTCGTCGAACTGCTCGAACGTCGCGACGCCGACGATCGGCCCGAACGTCTCCTGCTTGTAGAGGTCGTCGTCCGCCGTGACGCCGTCGACGATCGTCGGGTGCACGAACAGGCCGCGCCCGGGGTCGCCGACGAAGCCGGCGCGCGGGCTCGTCGCGGTGATCCGCCCGATGGCCGTCGAGCCCCGGAGCTCGTGGTGCGGCCGGATCCAGTCGAGCCACCCGAGGAAGCGGTCGCAGAACCGAGAGCTGATCATCGGCCCGTACAGCACGTCCTCGAAGGGGTCGCCGATCGCGGCCGACTCGACCGCGCCCGCGAACCGCTCCAGGAGGTCGTCGTGCACCGACGAGTGCACGATCACCGTCCCCAGCGACGTGCACCGCTGCCCCGCGGTGCCGAAGCCGCTGAAGAGCGCCCCCTCGGCGGCCAGGTCGAGGTCGGCGTCCGGCATCACGACGAGCGGGTTCTTCCCGCCGAGCTCCAGGCACGCCGCCTGCAGGTGCCGGCCGCAGAGCTCGCCGATCCGTCGGCCGACCTCGGTCGAGCCGGTGAACCCGACCTTGTCGACGAGCCCCTCGGCCAGGGCGCGCTCGAGCCCGTCGAACGCCGTCGGCCCGTCGGCGAGCACCATGTTGAACACACCCGCCGGGAACCCCGCGTGCACGAACAGGCGGGCGAGCGCCTCCGAGGTCGCGGGGGCGTACTCGGCCGGCTTCCACACGACCGCGTTGCCGCAGAGCAGCGCCGGGACCAGGTACCACGACGGTACCGCCAGTGGGAAGTTCCCTGCCGTCACGATCCCCGCGACGCCGACCGGGTTGCGGAACGTGAACAGCTGCTTGTCCGGCAGCTCGCTCGGGACGGTCATCCCGTAGAGCCGGCGCCCCTCCGAGACGAAGAAGTTGCAGGTATCCACGACCTCCTGCACCGAACCGCGCGCCTCGCGGAGGGGCTTGCCGATCTCGCGAGTGAGGATCCGCGCGAGCGTCTCGGCGTTGTCCTCCACGAGCCTGCCGAGCTGCTGGATCGCGCGCCCGCGCACGGGGGCGGGGACGCGCGCCCACCGGGCCTGGGCCTCGCGCGCCGCGCGGCAGGCCTCGACGAACGTCGTCGCATCCCCCAACCTCGCGGCCGCAACGGGCTCGTCGAGCCTCGCCGGGTTCCGGATGTCGAGCTCGCCGCCCGGGGCGTCGTCGCGCCACACCCCTCCCACGAGCGAGGAGACCGAGGTCGTCACGCGGTCAATCCTACGTTCGGCCCGGCTCCACCGATTCCGGGGCGGACCGGCGGCGCCGGCCGCTCACGCGCGGGGGATCATCGGGCGGCCTGCTGCACGATCCGGATCTGGTTGCCGAACGGATCGCGGAGCGCGCAGTCGGTGCCGTAGTCCCGCTCCGTCGGCTCCTGGATGAACTCCACCCCTCGTGCCCGCAGCTCCTCGTAGGTCTTCCGGCAATCGGGGGTGTCGAACCCGAGCCAGCCGGCCGCCCCCTTGGCGACCAGCTCGCGGAGCTGCTCCGCCGAGGCCTCGTCCATCGACGGAGGCCCCGGGTTCTCCAGCAGGATCGCCTGGCGAGGCTCGCCCGGTACGACGACGGTCAGCCAGCGCATGAAGCCGAGGTCCAGGTCCTCGCGGACCTCGAGCCCGAGCTTGCCGACGTAGAAGTCGATCGCCTCGTCCTGGTCGAGGACGTAGATGTTCGCGAGCGAGAACGAACTCAGCATGACGCCCCTCCTCGTCGGGTCGGTTCCGTCTCGGGTGGAACGCTAGCCGACGTCTCGGAAGGTCGCTTCTCCGAAACTGCTCGGTCGGGTCCACGCCATCGCGAAGCACGTCGGGACGCCGGCCACGGTCCCCCGCCGGCGGTACTCGGTCGGCGACTCGCCGACGACGTCGCGAAAGGTCCGGCTGAAGGTGCCCAGGCTGGAGAAGCCGGTGTCGAGGCAGATCTCCGTCACGCGATGGTCGGTGGTGCGCAGCAGGAACATGGCGCGTTCGACGCGGCGGCGCTGGAGGTACCGGTGCGGTGTCTCGCCGAAGGTCGCGCGGAAGGTCCGGATGAAGTGCGCCTCGGACACGTGGGCGATCCGGGCGAGCTCGCGCACGTCCAGCGGCTCGGCATAGGCGCGATCCATCGTGTCCCGGGCGCGCAGGAGCCGACGATTGGACTCCTCCACGGCGCGGCTCATGCCGCCATCACACCACGAGACCGGGCGACGCGGCGTCTTCGAGCCGCACGAGCTGGAACGAGTGGGCGACGAGGTTCACCGTCCGGCCGCGAACCACCCGCTGGCCGGGCTGGGCGGTGTTGATCAGCATCGTCCACGTTCCGGCGCCGTCGCCGACCCTCGGAAGGGTGAACGGCCTCGAGCGCGCGCCGCCGTTGAGCAACATCAGGATCGTCTTGCCGAAGATCGGCCGGCCGCGCTCGTCCACCTCGTCGGTCGCGCGCCCGTGCAGCAGCATCCCGAGGACCTGGTTGGTCTCGTCGCGCCATTCGTCGTCGGTCATCTCAGCGCCGTCGGGGCGGAGCCACGAGAGGTCCTTCGTGCCGCCGTCGCCGATCGTCTTGCCCGTCAGGAACGTGCGCCGGCGGAGGACGGCGTTGGAGCGGACGATCTCGAGCACCTCGCGCGTGAAGTCCAGCAGGTCGCGGTCCGCCGGCGAGAG
>JBOGVL010000066.1:0-10820 GCA_050692535.1 Actinomycetota bacterium
CCGTGGCGCGCGCCCAGAGCCTCCTGCAAGACGCGGAGCGCCGGCGATCCGAGGCCAAGGACGGTCTTCGGCAGGCGGAGACGGAGCGCCGAGGGGCGGTGCTCGAGGTCAAGCGGCTCGCCGCCGCCCTGTCGAAACTCGAGGGAGCCTCCTGACCGTCCCGGACAACCGTCCTCGCGACGTGCGGCCGTAGACTCCGCGCCCATGCGGATCCTGGTCGTCGGGAGCGGTGGGGTCGGTGCGTCGGTCGCGCCGATCGCCGCGCGACGGGACTTCTACGAACGCGTGGTCTTCTCCGACTACGACGAGTCCCGGGCTCGACGCGTCGTCGACCGCTACGACGGCGGAACCGGCCGGTTCGTCGCCGCGCGCGTCGACGCGTCGGACCATGCCTCGGTCGCCGCCGTGGCGCGGGAACACGGATGCGACGCGATCCTGAACGCGGTGGACCCGCGGTTCGTGATGGAGGTGTTCCGCGGTGCGTTCGAGGTCGGGGCCACCTATGTGGACATGGCGATGTCGCTCTCGGAACCCAATCCCGAGCGACCGCACGAGCTGGTCGGCAAGAAGCTGGGCGACGACCAGTTCGCGGAGGCGTCGGCGTGGGAGGAGCGCGGTCGGCTGGCGCTCGTGGGGTGCGGCGTCGAGCCTGGGCTGTCAGACGTGTTCGCGCGGTACGCCGCCGACCGCCTGTTCTCGTCCGTGGACGAGGTGGGGATCCGAGACGGGGCGAACCTCGTCGTCGAGGGCTACGACTTCGCCCCCGGGTTCTCGATCTGGACGACGATCGAGGAGTGCCTGAACCCGCCGGTCATCTGGGAGAAGGACCGCGGCTGGTTCACGACTCCGCTGTTCAGCGAGCCCGAGACGTTCACGTTCCCGGAGGGGATCGGCGACGTCGAGTGCGTGAACGTCGAGCACGAGGAGGTGGTACTCGTGCCGCGCTGGGTCGACTGCCGCCGGGTGACGTTCAAGTACGGGCTCGGCGAGGAGTTCATCGAGGTGCTGAAGACGCTGCACAAGCTCGGGCTCGATCGCACGCAGAAGGTCGAGGTCGGCGGCGTGGAGGTCTCGCCCCGCGACGTGGTCGCCGCCGTGCTGCCGGATCCGGCGACGCTCGGCGACAGGATGTCGGGGAGGACGTGCGCCGGGACGTGGGTGACCGGCACCGGCCCGGACGGTGTCCCCCGCGAGGTCTACCTCTTCCACGTGGTCGACAACGAGGAGACGTGGGGGCGCGATGGGGCGCAGGCCGTCGTCTGGCAGACTGCGATCAACCCCGTCGTGGCGTTCGAGCTGCTCGCGGCCGGTGTCTGGGGTGGGGCGGGGGTGCTCGGCCCCGAGGCCCTCGACCCCGTCCCGTTCCTCGACCTGCTGACCGAGTACGGGGCGCCCTGGGGGATGGAGGATCGGGGGGCCACGGGGTCGCCCTAAGGTCGCCCTTCCCGCGGTTCGATGCTCCTAGGGACGCACGAGGGAAGGGACCTCCACCGTTGAGTATCCATGTCGGCCGCGAGGACGCGGCTCGGTCGCCGGCGAGCGCGGCGCTCGACGCCCTGCTCGACGCCCAGGGCCTGCTCGAGGCGACACCCGAGTGCCTCGTCATCGCCGCGGTCGACGGCCGGATCGTCTACGCGAACCGTCGCCTCGAGGAGCTGACCGGCTACGCCAGGGACGAGCTCGTCGACCGGACCGTCGACGACCTCGTCGCCGTGGGCCTCCCGCTGGACCAGCTGGGGCCGGGCGGGCGGGCGGAGGGAGCGTGCCGTCGGAAGGACGGCGTCCAGCTCCCGGTCGAGGTGCACCTGGGGACCGTCGAGGGGCCGGCGGGGCGCTACCTGGTGGTCACGCTCCGCGACGTGTCCGACCTGCGCGCGGTCCAGGCGGCGCGGTTCGAGAGCGAGGCCAAGTACCTCGCGCTCGTCGAGGGCATCCCGGCGATCACCTACATCGACCCGGTGGACGAGAACCAGGACTCGATCTACGTGAGCCCGCAGGTGACCGAGCTGCTCGGCATCGCCCAGGAGGAGTGGCTGACCAACCCGTACTGCTGGCGCGAGCACGTCCACCCCGAGGACCAGGACCGGGCCTGGGACGAGTACGTCGACGCCTACACCAACCGGAGATCGCTCTCCCACGAGTACCGCATGGTCCATAGCGACGGGACCGAGCTCTGGGTGAGCGAGCAGGCCTTCATCATCCCGGACGAGTCCGGGGAGCCGTGGCTGATCCAAGGCGTGATCTTCGACATCACGGAGCGAAAGCGGGCCGAGGAGCAGGTCGCGTTCCTCGCGTACCACGACAAGCTCACCGGCCTGCCCAACCGGGTCCTGTTCGAGGAGATGCTCGACCTGGCGCTCGCGAGGGTCCGCCGGCACGGGGGTGCGCTGGGGGTGCTGTACCTGGATCTGGACAACTTCAAGCTGGTGAACGACTCGCTCGGCCACCACGCGGGCGACGAGCTCCTGGCACAGCTCGCCGATCGCCTCCGCGCGTGCACGCGCGAGACCGACCTGGTCGCCCGTCAGGGCGGCGACGAGTTCCTCCTGCTGCTCACCGACCTCGAACGGGGTCCGGGCGAGATCACGGGTGTCGACGCCGAGATCCTGACCGCCGAGTCGGTGGCCGCCCGGGTGCACGAGGCGCTCCGGCAGCCGTTCGACCTGTCGGGGACCCCGTTCTACGCGACCGGCAGCATCGGTATCAGCCTGTATCCGCGCGACGCCGACGACGCCGAGACGCTGATGCGCAACGCGGACGCCGCGATGTACCAGGCGAAGAAGGCGGGGCCCGGCGGTCACGTGGTCTTCGTCTCCGACGAGGAGGATGCGTTCCAGAAGCTGTCGCTCACGACGCGGCTGCGACGGGCGGTGGAGAACCGGGACTGGCTCCTCCACTACCAGCCGGTCGTCGAGCTCGCCTCCGGGACGGTCCGCGGCGTCGAGGCGCTCGTGCGCTGGCAGGACCCGAACGCCGGCATCATCCCGCCCGGGCAGTTCATCCCGCTCGCGGAGGAGCTGGGCCTGATCGAGGCCATCGGGGACTGGGTGATCGGAGAGCTCGCTCGCCAGCAGGCCGCCTGGTCGGCCGCGGGAATCGAGCTACAGGTGGGCTTCAACCTCTCGCCGCGGGAGCTGTGGTCGGTGCATCTGCCAGAACGCGTGCTCGGCCGGCTGAACGCCGAGGGGGTCGATCCCGCCAAGGTGGTCGTCGAGATCACCGAGTCCACGGCGATGACCGACCCCGAGCGCACGCAACGGATCCTGTCGGAGATGCACGCGTGGGGTCTTCGGCTGGCGATCGACGACTTCGGCACGGGCTACTCGTCGCTCTCGCGGCTGAAGCACATGCCCGTCGACGTCTTGAAGATCGACCGGTCGTTCGTCTCGCACGTGGACGGGGACCCGGACAACGCCAACATGGTTCGGGCGATGATCGATCTGGCCGGCAACCTCGGCATGACGGCCCTCGCGGAGGGGATCGAGCGGGAGGAGGAGCTCGCGTTCCTCGTCGAGCACGGCTGCGAGGTCGGGCAGGGCTTCCTCCTCGGCCGTCCGGTCCCCGCCAACGAGATCCCACGGGTGGTCGCCGCCGCCCACGATCGACGGGTGGACCGACCGGCCGGGTAGCCGTTTCGGGCAGCTCCCGAGTCCGCAAGATCGGTTCGCTACCATGGCCGCACCATGCGCAGGTACGACCCGGCCGAGATCGAGCCGAAGTGGGTCGAGCGGTGGGAGGCCGAGGAGCGGTACCGAGCCTCCGAGGATCCCGCGGATGTTCGTCCGCGCTTCTACGCGCTCGACATGTTCCCGTACCCCTCGGGCGACCTGCACATGGGACACGCCGAGGCGTTCAGCGGCGGCGACGCGGTCGCTCGCTTCCAGGCGATGCGAGGGCACAACGTGCTGCACCCGATCGGCTGGGACGCGTTCGGGCTTCCGGCCGAGAACGCGGCGATCAAGCGCGGGATCCATCCCAAGGAGTGGACCTACGAGAACATCGAGCAGCAGGCGCGCTCGTTCCGTCGGATGGGGATGTCCTTCGACTGGACACGACGGCTCCACACGAGCGACCCCGAGTACTATCGGTGGACACAGTGGCTGTTTCTGCGGCTGTTCGAGCGCGGGCTGGCCTACCGGAAGAACGCGCCGGCCAACTGGTGTCCGAACGACGCGACGGTCCTCGCCAACGAGCAGGTGATCAACGGCGCTTGCGAGCGGTGCGGGACGCCCGTCGTGCGCAAGGACCTGACGCAATGGTTCTTCAAGATCACCGACTACGCGCAGCGCCTCCTCGACGATGTGGACGTCCTGGTCGACTGGCCCGAGCGCGTCATCACGATGCAGCGGAACTGGATCGGCCGGTCCGATGGCGCCCAGGTCGCGTTCGAGATCGCCGAGACCGGAGACCGGGTAGAGGTCTTCACCACGCGCCCCGACACGCTGTGGGGCGTGACGTTCTTCGTGTTCGCCCCGGAGCATCCGCTGGTCCGGTCGCTCGCCGAGGCCGGCGGGACCGCGGCCGAGACCACCGCGATGCTCGACCGACTGCAGGCAACGCCGCTCACCAACCGCGAGCAGGCCGAGAGCCGCGAGGGTGTGAACCTCGGCGTGCACGCGGTGAACCCCGTCAACGGGGAGAAGGTCCCGGTGTTCGTCGCGCCGTACGTGCTGATGGAGTACGGGACGGGCGCGGTCATGGGAGTACCGGCACACGACCAGCGCGACTTCGAGTTCGCGCGCCGTCAGCGCCTACCGATCCGCGTGGTCGTGCGGCCCGAGGGCGAAGATCGCGAACCGGACTCGATGCGCGAGGCCTACGACCACGAGGGCGTGATGGTCAATTCGGGCCCGTTCGACGGTGTGCGATCGCCGGAGTCGATCTCTCGAGTGATCGAGTGGCTGGAGCAGGAGGGCAAGGGGTCGGCGACGGTGAGCTTCCGGCTGCGCGACTGGCTGATCAGCCGGCAGCGGTACTGGGGGGCGCCGATCCCGATCGTGCACTGCCCCGAGCACGGCGAGGTCGCCGTCCCGGACGACCAGCTCCCCGTGCTGCTGCCCGACGACGTCGACTTCCGGCTCGGCGGGGAGTCGCCCCTCGCGCGGCACGAGGACTTCGTGAACACCGCCTGTCCGGCCTGCGGGAAGCCGGGGAGGCGTGACACCGACACGATGGACACGTTCGTCGATTCCTCGTGGTACTTCTTCCGCTACTGCTCGCCGGGCGACGAGGCGCGTCCGTTCGAGCCCGACGACGTCGCCCGGTGGATGCCCGCCGACCAGTACACGGGCGGCGTCGAGCACGCGATCCTGCACCTGCTCTACTGCCGCTTCTTCACGAAGGTGCTGTTCGATCTCGGGATGGTCGGCTTCATCGAGCCGTTCCCGCGGTTGATGAACCAGGGCCAGGTGATCTTCGGCGGCGCGTCGATGAGCAAGTCCAAGGGCAACATCGTGCTGCCGATGCCGTTCGTCGAGCGCTGGGGTGCCGACGCGATGCGCCTCACGATGTTGTTCGCCGGTCCGTTCGAGGACGACATCGACTGGAAGCTGATCGCGCCCGACCCCGACCGGCGCCCCGCGGCCAACACCTGGCTGGGACGGGTGTTCGCCGCGGTCCAGGAGGCGGCGGGACGGGATGCCGAGGAGCCGGAGGCGCTTCGTCGGCTGACGCACCGGACGATCCAGGCGGTCACCGACGACCTCGAGCGGTTCCGGTTCAACGTGGCGATCTCCAAGCTCCAGGTCCTGACCAACGAGCTACGGTCCGCCCTCGACGCCGGCGGCGGGGGCCGCGAGGCCGCGACGGCGCTCACGCTGTTGCTGGCTCCGCTGGCGCCGTTCGCCGCCGAGGAGCTGTGGCGGGACGTCCTCATCAACCCCGACAGCGTGCACGCGGCCGCGTGGCCGTCCTTCGATCCCGGCATGGCGAGGCAGGAGCGCGTCACCCTGGTGATCCAGGTGGACGGCAAGGTCCGGGATCGCCTCGACGTCGAGCCGGACGCGTCCGAGCAGCGGTGTCGCGAGCTCGCCCTGGCTTCGGAGAAGGCCCGGCGGGCGATCGACGGTCGGGAGGTTCGGAAGGTGATCGTCCGTGCCCCGCGCTTGGTGAACCTGGTGACCGACGGGCTGTAGCGCACGCCGGGTCCGGAAATCCCCCAAAAGGACCTCTCTCAACCCGGGCGGCCGAGCGCCGATAACTAGGCGGGACCATCCGTGGATGGCCCGTTTCCCGCGTGCGGGAGGGGACTGATGACGGCGATCGCGCAACCGAGGCTCTCGGCCCGCACTGCCTTCGACGGCGGGCTGGGGCTCTCGGCGCTTCGCAGCGAGCGCTCGATCGCGTTGATCCGGATCTCGATCGTCGCGGTCGTGATGTGGATCTACCTGAGCTCCCTCGGCATCCGGCGATCCTTCGGACCCGCGGCGATCGTGATCCTGGCGCTCGCCGGCCTCTACGGCCTGGTGTCGTTGCTGGTGGTCGTGGGCGATCAGCTGCCGTCCATGCGCGCCCGGTTCGTGACGATGATCGTCGACATCCTCCTGATCACGCTCTGGGTTCAGGCGACCGGCGGACCCTCCAGCGAGTTCTGGACGCTCTACTTGATCGTGGTCGTCTCCGCCGCCCTCCGCTTCCGCCTCGTGGAGACGCTCGGGGTCGCGCTCGGCGTGACGATCCTTCACCTGTCCGTCACCTTCGCGCAGGGCGGGCTCGAGCGGTATCAGCTCGTCTACCGGCCGACCGTGATCATCACGACGGGCTTCGCGGTCGGCGTGCTGGCCTACCAGCGGGCGGTGCACCGGCGCGAGAAGAACGCCCTCGAGGCGCTCGTCGAGACGCGCGGCCACGAGCTGGGCCAGGAGCGGGCCGAGGTCGAGCGGCTCCGCCGCGTCGACCTCAAGCGCTCGGAGTTCGTCGCGATCGCCCCGCACCAGTTACGCACCCCGCTGGCCGCCGTGATCGGTGTCCTCAGCACCCTCAAGGTCCACGGGCCCGTGCTGGAGGACCAGGTCCGCGACGAGCTGATCGAGGGGGCGCAGGCGCAGGCCGAGCGGCTCGCCCGCCTGGTGGAGGACCTCCTCACGGCGTCGCGCATCGAGGACGGCGTGCTCCGGCTGCATCCCGAGCGCGTCCAGGCGCGATCCCTCGTGACCGAGGCGGAGCAGGCCTCGGGGACGAACGGACGCGTCCGGGTGGAGCTCCATCGCGTCGAACCCCTCGTGTGCGACTCGGACGCGATCGTTCGGGTGCTCACGAACCTCCTCGACAACGCGAAGAAGTACTCGCCCGACGACACCGCGATCGTGATCTCGGTGTCCCAGACCAAGGAGGAGGTCCGCTTCGCGGTGCGGGACTCGGGGCCGGGGGTCCGGCCCGAGGACCGGGAGGCCGTCTTCGAGCGGTTCCGCCGGCTCGGCGAGGGCGTGAAGCCCGGCGCCGGTCTCGGCCTGTACATCTCGCGGGGCATCGTCGAGGCGCACGGCGGCGAGGTGACGGTCGGCGAGGCGCCCGAGGGTGGGGCCGAGTTCGCCTTCACGCTGCCCCGGCGAAACGCATTCGAGGCGGAGTCCGATGCCGCCGTCGTGACCCACATCACGGCGGCCGCGACCGGCGCCAGGTAGCGTCCCGAAACCCCTCGTCGGCTCCCCCCTTTCCCTGGAGGTTCGCGTTGTCGGGGGAGTCCATCCGCGATCGCCTCTCGGCGCTCTCTCGCGGCGAGTTGATCGGGCTGGCGGTCGTCGCCGTCGTCACGCTGGCCGGCGCCGGCCTGTGGTACACGCGCTCGCTCCCGAGGCCAGTCGAGGTGCGCGCCGCACCCGAGGCCCAACCGGCGGCGCCCGGATCCTCGCCCTCGGCGTCGGCCACCCCGATCTTTGTCGATGTCGCGGGGTGGGTGCGTCGCCCGGGCGTCTACGAGTTCACGTCGGGCGCGCGGGTGATCGACGCGATCGAGGCGGCGGGCGGCGCCCGCCCGGGCGCCCAGCTCCAGGCGCTGAACCTCGCAGCACCGCTCACGGACGGGTCGCAGATCCTCGTCCCCGAGGAGGGAGCGGTCCCCGTGGCGGGCGCGACCGGCCCCGGGACGACGTCGAGCGACGTGCTCGTCAACGTGAACACCGCGACCAACGCCGAGCTCGAGACGCTCCCGGGCATCGGCGAGGTGATCGCACAGGCCATCGTCGACCACCGGACCGATCACGGCCCCTTCACCTCGGTCGACCAGCTGCTCGACGTCTCCGGGATCGGCGACGCGACGCTGGAGAACATCCGGGAGCTGGTGACCGTGTGAGCGGATGGTTGCTGGCGGGCCTGGCGGGTGGGATGTGGCTCGGCCTACTGGCCCGGCCCCTCGTCGGCGACCGCCTTCCGGTCGCCGCGTGGCTCGTGCTCGCGGGGGCGGCGCTCGCAGGGGCCGCGGCGCTCGCCCCTCGGGCTGGCGTCTCGACGTCGCCGCTCGAGGCGCTCCTTCCCGGCGGAGATGCCGACGTCCGGCTGGTCGCCGTGGCCCCCGAGCGCCCCGGCCGTCGGCGGGGGCCTCCGGCGCTCGTGACCGTCCTCGCGCTCGCCGGCGCGATCGCGCTCGGCCTCGGATGGGGGAGCGCTCATGCGCATCGGGTGCAGGATGGGTTGCTCGCGCGGCTCGCGCCGTCGAGCGTGTCGGTCGACGCGGTGCTCCGAACCGATCCCCGCGCCGGGACCGGCGGCTGGTGGGCCATGGCCGACGTCCGCCTCGTGCGGGCCGGGGACACGAGCACCACGACCGTCCGTGAGGCCGTCTGGTTGAGCGGCGACGGGCGGCCGCCGGACGCGATTCGGGGCGACCGCGTCCGGATCACGGGCCGCGTGCTCGTCCCCGATGATCCGGGCTTCGAGACCTTCCTCCTGCGTCGCGGCATGGTCGCGCAGCTGGAGGCGGACGAGACGACCCGGCTGGGACCCTCGGACGTCGCGTTCGTCCGCGTGGCGCAGTCGTTCCGGGCGCTCGTCGGCGGCTCGATCCGCGAGCGGTTCCCGGCACGCGAGGCGGGCCTGCTCCTCGGGCTCTCGATCGGCGACGACTCGATGCTCGACCCCGCGCTCGAGCGCGACTTCCGCGCGAGCGGGCTCTCCCACCTGCTCGTGGTCTCCGGCGGCAACGTCGTGATGGTGCTCGCCCCGGTGCTCGCCGTCGGCGCCCTCCTGCGCCTCTCGCGGTGGCCACGGTTCGTCCTGGGTCTGGGCACGGTCGCGTTCTTCGTGGTGCTGACCGGCGGCGAACCGTCGGTGCTGCGTGCCGGCGTGATGGCCGGCCTGACACTTTTCGGCGTGTTCCTGGGGCGGCCACGGAGCGCGTGGACGATCCTGTCGGCTGCGGTGTTCGGGCTGCTGGTGCTCGACGCGGCCCTCGTCTGGTCGGTCGGGTTCCAGCTCTCGGTCGCGGCGACGGCCGGGATGGTGGCGCTCGCGACCCCGATCGCGGACCGGCTGCCCTGGCTGCCCCGGCCGGTGGCGCTCGCGACGGGTGCGACCCTCGCCGCCCAGATCGCGGTCACACCGGTGCTCCTGTTCCATTTCCACGAGGTGCCGCTGTCCACCCTCCTCGCCAACGTCCTCGCGTTCCCGGCGGTCGCCCCGGCGCTGCTGCTCGGGCTCGGGGCGGCGTTCGTCGCGCTCGCGTCCCCGTTCGTCGGCGCCATCGTCGCGGGGGTGGCGCTGGTGCCGCTGCGCTACCTGGAGACGATCGCGGACCGCGCCGCGCGGGCCCCGGTGCCGTGGATCACGGGCGGGGGCGCCGCGACCTTGATCGTGGGGTTCCTGGTGGCCGGCGGCCTCGCGTGGTGGATCCGATCGGGGAGGCGGCCGCCTCGGTCGGTGGTCGTCGCCGCGGGCGCCCTCGCGCCGCTCCTCGTGTGGTCCAGCGCGCTGACGTCCGGGCCGCCGACGGCGCTCACCGTTCGATTCTTCGACGTCGGGCAGGGAGACGCGGCGTTGCTCACGTCACCCGGCGGCGTGTCTATCCTCGTGGACGGCGGCCCGGATGAGGCGCAGATCGCGACAGAGCTCGCCGCGCTCGGCGTGAAGCGGCTCGACGTCGTGGTCGCGAGTCATCCGCACGCCGACCACGTCGTGGGCCTGCCCGCGGTCCTCGCGCGGATCCCGGCCGCGCTGCTTCTCGAGCCGGGATGCCCGACTGACTCGCCGGACGGCCGCGCGCTCACCGAGGCGATCGCCGCCGAGCGCGTCCCGGTGCGCCGTCCGCGAGCCGACGACGTGCTCGTGGTCGGCGACGTCCGGTTGGAGGTCCTGTCCCCAGACCGATGCTGGACGGGAACGGAGTCGGACACCAACAACGACGCGATCGTCTTGCGGGCGAGCGTCGGCGAGGACTCGGTCTTGTTCGCCACCGAGCCCGAGGAGCCGGCGCAGCAGGTGATGCTGGACGAGGGGCTCGACCTCACCGCCGACCTCCTCAAGGTGCCGCACCACGGAGCGGCCACCTCGATCGAGTCCTTCTTCCGGGCCGTCGACCCCCAGATCGCGCTCGTGAGCGTCGGCGAGAACACGTACGGCCATCCCGTCCCCGAGGTGCTCGAGTGGATCGTCGCGACGGGCGCCCAGGTGCTGCGGACGGATCGGGTGGGCAACGTCACGGTCGTCTTCGGACCCACCGGCCTCCTCGTCGAGACCGAGGACTAACCGCGCAAGATCGGGCGGCCTCTGGCCCGTCGAAGCGGTCCCGTAGACTGCGGCGCGTGACGCCGTCCAAGACCGCCGGCGCTCCCGTCTACCTCCTCTGGGGCGAGGACGAGTTCCTGCTCCGGGAGGCGGCCCTCGAGGTC
>JBOGVL010000067.1:0-10713 GCA_050692535.1 Actinomycetota bacterium
GCCCAGCGTGGCGAGCCCGTAACCGAACCGGCCGTAGATCCCGCCCTCCGAGGCGTACAGCACCTCCACGAGCTCCCCGCGGTCCCGCGCGTCCTCGAGCTGCCGGCGCATCAGCTGCGTGTTGATCCCCCGCCGGCGGTGCGTCGGTTTCACCCCCACGGCCGTCACGTAGCCCACCTCGATCTCCCCGCCGGGCACGCTCATCGGCATCGTGAACGCCGCAGCGGTGCCGACGATCTCGGGGCCGTCGAACGCGGCGAAGCTCCGGTCGAGCTCCGCCAGCCTGCGCTCGCGCTCGACGTCCTCGTCCGACACCGCCTCGCTGAACGCCGCCTCGACCGCGCGCCCGTAGGCCGCGAACTCGTCCTCGGTGATCGTGCGGATCTGGACGTCCATGCGGCGGAGCTTACGAGTCCGGCAGCCCCTCGAACACGTCGCCGAGGACCCCGGCGCCCGCCGCCGCATCGGGGAAGGCGACGACGAATGCCTCCTCGCCGAGGAGGTCGGACCACATCTCGAAGGGGACGTCCTCGAGCTCCGCCTGGGTGCGATGGCGACGCAGCGCCTCGAGTTTGCGCTCGAAGACGCTCGAGCAGTCGACGACCACGCCGATCGTTGAGTCGGGGACCCCGCGCGGCTGGAACTCCTGAGCCGAGTCGATCTCGTCCAGTCCGCGCCCGCGCAGCAGCTCGTTGAACCGGTCGAGCGAGGACTGCGGGATCGCGACGTGGAGCAGCCGATGGAAGCCGCCGGCGCCGGCCTCCCGCGCGGCCCGGAACGCCGCCGTTGCGGCCCCGCCGACGGCCACGTGGTCGGCGTGACCGGTCACCCCGTCGGGGCCGAACGTGATCACGACGTCCGGTCGCGCCTCGAGCAGGATCGGGAGGTACTGTGCGACCAGCTCCTCGCTCCGGATCTCGGCGACGCCGCCGTCGGGGTGTCGGAGGAAGTGGATCGCCGGCCGCAGGCCCAGCGCTTCCCACGACGCGCGGTCCTCGTCCTCGCGAACGGCGCCGAGGCTCTCGCGCCTCGCCAAGCTCGCGTCGGCGATCAGCCCGGCTTCCCCGCTGGTCGTCAGGATCACCGTGACCTCGACGCCGGATCCCGCGTGCACCGCGAGCGCCCCGGCGACCCCGTACGTGTCGTCGTCCGGGTGGGCGAAGACGCACGCGACGCGCCGCGAGGTCATCTGCTCACGCGCTCACGGGAGCGGCGGCATTCCGAGGAGCGGCTCGAGCCCGACGGTGAGGCCGGGCCGGGTCATCACGGCCCGGGCCGCCATCAGGACCCCCGGAACGAACGAGCTCCGGTCCGTGGAGTCGTGGCGGATCGTCAGGGTCTGCCCCTGGCCGCCGAAGATGACCTCCTGGTGCGCGACCAGGCCCGGCAGGCGGACCGAATGGACCCGGATCCCGTCGACGTCCCCGCCGCGGACGCCCTCGAGGGTCTCCGGCAGGGGCCCCCGCCACGGCTCGGCCCGCTCCTCGGCGAGCCGCCGTATGGTGGCGATCGCCGTGCCCGAGGGCGCGTCGGCCTTCTGGTCGTGGTGCAGCTCGATCACCTCGACCGCCGGGAAGACACGAACCGCCTGCGCCGCGAACCGCAGGAGCAGGACGGCGCCCAGGGCGAAGTTGGAGGCCACGATCACGTTGGACTCGCCCCCCTCGGCGGCCATCGCGCGCTCGATCTCCTGCAGGTCTTCCTGGGTGATCCCGGTCGTCCCGACGACGAGGTGGATCCCGTGGTCGATGCACCACCGGACGTTGTCCATCACCACGTCGGGGTGGGTGAAGTCGATCGCGACCTCGACCTCGGCCTCGAGGAGCCGGTCGAGTTCGTCGGAGACCGGGACGTCGATCTTGGGGTGGCCGATCAGCGCCCCGATCCTCTGGCCGACCTTGGATCGGTCGATCGCGGCGACGAGCGCCAGATCATCGGCCTCGGCGACCGCGCGGCAGACCATCAGCCCCATCCGGCCGCAGGCGCCGATCACGCCGACGCGGATCACGCGAGCGTCCGCCGATCGAACGGGCCCAGGACCGTGGTGGTCATGGGTTGCGAGAGTACCCGCTCGGATGCTCGCCGGGCGTCCTCGGGCGTGACGGCGGAGATACGTCCGAGGAGCTGGTTCACGGTGAGCGACTCGCCGTGGCTGATCTCGGACTTGCCGAGCCGGGACATCCGCCCGCCCGGATCCTCCAACGACAGCACGAGTGAGCCCTTCATGTGACCCTTGGCCCGCTCGAACTCGTCGGGTGACAGGCCCTTGTGGGCCACGTCCTCCAGCTCGCCGCGCACGATCGAGAGCACCTCCTTGGCGCGGCCGGGCGTCGTGCCCACGTACGCGCAGAACAGCCCCGCCTCCGCGTACATGGAGTGGTAGCTGTACACGCTGTAGGCGAGGCCGCGCTTCTCGCGGATCTCCTGGAACAGTCGAGAGGACATCCCGCCGCCGAGCGCGTTGTTCACCACGCCGAACGCGAACCGGTCGGGGTCGCTCCGCGAGAGGCCGCCGGTTCCCACGCAGATGTGCGCCTGCTCAGTGTCGCGTCGCTTGACCAGCGAGCGGCCCGAGGGCGGCGGGGGTGTTCCGGTCTTGCGCAGGTTCCACGTCGCGGGGCCCTCGGCGCGGACGGCGCCCACTGGCATGCCGGAGGCGAGCAGCTCCACCAGCTGGTCGTGGTGCAGGTTCCCGGCCGCGACGACGACCAGGTTGCCGGGGAGATAGCGGCGCCGGTAGAAGCGCCGCACCTGGTCGCGGGTTGCCGCCTTGATGCTCTTCTTGGTGCCGAGGATCGGCCGGCCGAGCGGATGGTCCGGCCAGAGCGCCTCCATGAACAGGTCGTGGATCAGGTCGTCCGGCGTGTCCTCATGGACGTTGATCTCCTCGAGGATCACCTGCCGCTCGGACACGAAGTCACGCTCGCGGAGGACGGAGTGCTGCACCATGTCCGAGAGGTGGTCGACGGCGAGCGGCAGGTCCCGGTCGCGGATCCTGGCGTAGAAGCACGTGTACTCCTTCGCGGTGAAGGCGTTCACGTCCCCGCCGATCGCGTCGAAGGCCTCGGCGATGTCGCGGGCGCTCCGGGTCTTCGTTCCCTTGAACAGCAGATGCTCGAGGAAGTGGCTCGATCCGCTGATCGGCGGCGGCTCGTCGCGGGAGCCGGCAAGGACCCAGAACCCGAGCGCCACCGAGCGGACGCCGGGCATCCGCTCGGTGATGACGCGCAGGCCGGACCCGAACTCGGTCCGACGGATGGTCATCGAGACCTAGGAGTCCGGGCTGCGGCCGGAGTCTCGGCGCTCGCGCGGCCGGCGGTCCCGGTCGCGCGGGCCGCGGCGATCGCCGCGGTCCCCCCGGTCGCGGCGAGGCCGGTCCTCCGAGACCTCGGGCTCCATGCCCTCGGGGATCGCCCACTCCTCGCCGACCGGCTTGAGGCTGATCTTGCCGCGGTCGTCGATGTCCTGGACCTCGACCTCGATCGTGTCGCCGACCTTCACGGCCTCCTCCACGCTGGCCAGGCGCTTGCCGCGCCCGAGCTTGGAGATGTGGATCAGGCCGTCGCGCCCCGGCACGAGGTTCACGAACGCCCCGAACGTGGTCGTGTTGACCACCGAGCCCGTGAAATGCTCTCCGACCGTGATCGGGCGCGGGTTGGCGATCTCGTCGATGATCCGCGCGGCCTCGTCGGCGCCCGCGCCTTCCCGGGCCCCGATGAAGACCGTCCCGTCGTCCTGGATGTCGATGTCGGCGCCGGTCATCGCCACGATCTCGTTGATCTTCTTGCCCTTGGGGCCGATCACCTCGCCGATCTTGTCGACCGGGATCTGCAGCGTGAGGATGCGCGGCGCCTTCGGGTTGACCTCGGTGCGCGGCACCGGGATCGCCTCCTGCATCACGTCGAGGATCTTCAGGCGCGCCTCCTTGGCCTGCTGCAGGGCGCCGGCCAGCACGTTGCCGGGCAGGCCGGTGACCTTCATATCGAGCTGGATCGCCGTGACGAAGTCCTTCGTGCCCGCGACCTTGAAGTCCATGTCGCCGAGCGCGTCCTCGGCCCCGAGGATGTCGGTCAGCGTCACGAAGGTGCCCCCCTCGGCGATCATGCCCATCGCGATCCCGGCCACCGGCGCCTTGATCGGGACGCCGGCGTCCATCAGCGAGAGCGTCGAGGCGCACACGCTCGCCATCGACGTGGAGCCGTTGGACCCGAGGATGTCCGAGACCAGGCGGAGCGCGTAGGGGAACTCCTCCTCCGGCGGTATCACCGGCACGAGCGCCCGTTCGGCGAGCGCGCCGTGGCCGATCTCGCGTCGGCGGGGCGAGCCGATCCGGCCGACCTCGCCCGTGGAGAACGGCGGGAAGTTGTAGTGGTGGATGTACCGCTTGGTGTCCTCGGGGTCGAGCGTGTCGATCATCTGGGTCATCCGCAGCATCCCGAGCGTGGTGACGTTCAGGGCCTGCGTGTCGCCCCGCTGGAACAGGCTCGAGCCGTGGGCCCGCGGGATCAGGCCGATCTCGGCAGACAGCGGCCGGATGTCCCTCGGGCCTCGCCCGTCCAGGCGAACGCCGTGCTCCATCACCCGGGCGCGCATGACCTTCTTCTGGAGGTCCTTCCAGGCCGGCGAGATCTCCGACTGGCGGGCCGCGTAGACGGTCTCGCCCCAGGTCTGGAGGAGGTGCCCCTTCAACGCATCCTTGATCTCGTCGAGCGCGGTCTCGCGCTCCGCCTTGTCGGGGACGATTGCGGTCTCGAGACGCTCCTTCGCGTAGGACTCGACGATCTGCCAGGTGTCCGGCTCGTAGAGCGGACGCGGCTCGAACGGCTTCGGCTTGACGTCCAGCTTGGCGATGAGCTCGAGCTGAAAGTCGATCAGCTCGGCGATCGCGCGCTTGGCAGCCTCGAGACCTTCGGCGACGACCTCCTCGGTCGGAGCGAGGGCACCCTCCGCGGCGCCCAACAGCTGCCACGTGTTGTCGGGGGCCTCGCCCTCGATCATCAGGATGTCGATCTCGCCGGCGTCGTTGCGGCGCCCGGCGACCACGATGTCGAACGTCGCCTCCTCCACGTCCTGGAACGTGGGGTTGATCCGCCACTCGCCGTGGATGAGCCCGAGCCGCACGGAGCCGACCGGCCCCTCGAACGGGATGCCGGAGATCATCGTCGCGAGGCTCGCGGCGTTCATCCCGGGGATGTCGTACGGGTTCGCCATGTCGACCGACAGCACGGTGATGACCACCTGCACCTCGTCTCGGTACCCGTCCTTGAAGCTCGGTCGCATCGGCCGGTCGGTCAGGCGCGCGGTGAGGATCGCCGTCTCCGAGGGACGGCCCTCGCGACGGAAGAAGCCGCCGGGGATCTTTCCGGCCGCGTACATCCGCTCCTCGACGTCGATCGTGAGCGGGAAGAAGTCGATCCCCTCCCGGGGGTTGGCGGTGGTGCAGGTGGCGAGCACCTGGGTCTCGCCGTAGGTGACGACGCACGATCCGCCGGCCTGCTTCGCGAGCTTGCCGGTCTCGAACGTCAGGGTTTGATTCCCGATCTGTCGGGAAAGGGTGATGGCCATCGGCCGTTCTCCTCCTTCGAAGAGGTTCGGCGGCGCTCGGCGCCGCGCACGTGATGGGAGGCGGGAGACGGCCGGTTGTCAGTGGTGAACCGCCGATGCTGGCTCGGAGGCTCGCGACTGAGAACCGACCGGGGACCGTCCCTACTCCGGGTCGGTCAGTCGATCGTTCGCATCCCCCCCAACGAGCGGGCGCCTCCCCGGCGCCTCCCCGGATCTGAGCTGTCTATCGCCGAAGCCCCAGCCGCGCCACGATCTCGCGGTAGCGTTCGATGTCCTCGCGCCTGAGGTACTCCAGGAGTCGCCGGCGCCGGCCGACCAGCATCAGCAGGCCCCGTCGCGACGCATGGTCCCGCTTGTGCATCTTCAGATGCTCGGTGAGATCGACGATGCGCTTGCTGAGCACCGCGATCTGGACCTCGGCGGAGCCGGTGTCGGAATCCGATCGGCGGTGCTGGGAGATGATCTCGGACTTCTGGGTCTTCGTGAGTGTCATGACCAGGGAAAAAGGCTACCAGACGGTCCACCGGGGGCACGGCGGCGAGGTCGCTCGAGGCCGCGTCGGACCGACCGCCGACAACCGATCGGGCTCATCGGAGCACGGGGTGACCCGGTGAGGCGATGAACGCCGGCAGGAGTCGGCCCCGGATCCCACCGTCGGGGGTGACGGTCACCTCGGCCACCGCGGTCGTCGAACCCTCGACGGAGAAGTTGGGCCAGACGAAGTTGCCGAGGCCGTAGAAGATCGGGCGGCCCCGGTAGGTGTCCATGGGCTGGAGCCGGTGTGCGTGGTGGCCGAAGACGGCGTCGGCGCCGGCTTCGATCATCCGGCGCGCCTCCTCGACCTGGTACGCGCGGGGCTGCGTGTCCAGCTCGACCCCCCAGTGGATGACGACGAGGACGAGGTCGGCGTTCGCCGATGCCTCCCGGATGGCGGCGAGGGCCCGCGGGAAGTCGTGGCCGACCGCCGTCCCGACCCGATCGCCCACCGCGACCTGGTCGATCGGGTCGAGCACCTCCCCCACGCCGACGATCCCGATCCGCCAGCCCCCGGCCTCGACGTACGCGGGGGCGTCGGCCTCCTCCTCGTTCCGGCCGGCGCCGACCGGGACGATGCGCGCCGCGCGCACGTTGCGGATCGAGTCGAGCAGTCCCTCGGGGCCCTGGTCGTAGCCGTGGTTGTTGGCGAGGCTCGCGACGTCGACACCGAAGCGCCGGGCGACCGGCAGCGCGGCCGGGTCGCAGCGGAAGCTGAACTCCTTCGGGACGGGGGCGACGACTTCCGTCGAGGGACACTCGTGGTTGATGATCGTCAGGTCGTCCTCCTCGAACAACCCGTCGAGGCCGCTCCACGCCCAGTCGTAGCCGTTCGATCGGAAGGCGGGGATGTAGCTCGGATCCAGGCTCACGTCGCCGGTGGCGTGGATGACGATCCGCTCTTTGGCTGGTCCGCTGGGCGTCGGGGTGATCGCACGCGCGTCCCCGCCGGGCGAGGCTCCGACGATGTCGTCCGTGCTCGTCGGCGTGGTCGTCGTCGGAGAGCCCCGGGCGGCTGCCGGGGTCGCTTCCGTCGGCGACCCGGAGCCGCCCACGCGGGTCGCCCCCCACGCGATGGCTCCGATCACCAACAGAAAGACGAAACCGAGCACCGGGAGTGGCAGGCGTCGGGGGCGGGCGCGGCGGTGGGTCACGGCTCGTTCGTCCCCGGCTGGACGAGCTCGCGGGTTCGGCGCACGTCCTCGTCCATCGCCTTCACGAGCTCCTCGCTGCTCTCGAAGCGGATCTCCGGGCGGAGATGGGCCCAGAACTCGACGGCCATCTCGCGACCGACGAGCTCGCCGTCGAAGTCCAGGAGATAGGACTCGACGTGGAGCGGTTCCGTGCCGAACGTGGGGTTGGTGCCGACGTCGATCGCGGCGACGTGCGCCTCGCCGGCCACCTCGGTTCGGCCCGCGTACACGCCCTGCCCGGGAAGCAGCAGCCGCGGCCACGTCTCGAGGTTGGCCGTCGGATAGCCGAGCCCCTGGCCGCGCCCGGCCCCGCTCACGACCGTCCCGTCGACGGCGAAGCGCCGGCCCAGGGCTCGAAGCGGCCACTCCAGATCGCACCGTGCGAGCGCCTCGCGGATCGACGAGGACGACAGCGGGCGTCCCTCCAGCTCGCGGAGCTCGACCCGCTCGACCGTGAAGCCGAACCGCGGCCCCTCGGAGACCAGGAGGTCGACGCTGCCCTGCGCGCGATGTCCGAACGTGAAGTTCGCGCCCATCGCGCAGTGGGCAGCGTGGAGGCCGTCGCGCAGCACCTCCCCCATGAACCGCTCGGCCGGCCACCGCGAGAACTCCTGCGTGAACTCGAGGACGACGAGCACGTCGATCCCGGTCTCCTCGACGAGGCGGGCCTTGCGTTCGACCGTGGTGAGCAGTCGCGGCTCCCGCCCGGGCGTGAGGACCTCCCGGGGGTGGCGGTCGAACGTCACCGCGACCGCGGGGAGGCCTCGCGCGCGCGCGGCCGCGACGGTGGCGCCGAGCACCGCTCGGTGGCCCAGGTGCACCCCGTCGAAGAAGCCGACGGTCACGACGGTGCGATCGCTCGCGAGCGGGAGCGACTCCAGTCCTCGGACACGTTCCATCGCGCCGAAGCGTAACGAACCGCGCGACCGCTCCTCAGACGGTCGGCGCCGGCTCCCGGATCGGCGGCCGGACCGGCACGCCGAGGATCAGGTTCATCGCGGATGCCACCGCCACGCCGAGCGCGGCACCGCCCACCACGTCGAGCGGCAGGTGCGCACCCACGTAGACGCGGCCGAAGCTCACGATCACGGCGAGGGCGATCGAGATCCGGTACCACAGCGGCGGCAGGTAGGCGTACGCGATGACGGCGAGCGCCGCGGAGACCGCGGCGTGCCCGGAGGGGAAGCCGTAGCCGAGCTTGCCGATCCCGCGAAGCTCCATGGCGCCCTCGAGCTCCGCACCCGGGCGCCCGCGGTCGACGACCAGCTTGATCATCTTCGCGAGGAAGTAGATCCCGACGCCGGTCACGAGGGAAACGATCGCGAACCGCCATTGCCTCGTGACCAGCCCGGCGATCGTGACGAGCGGGATCGTGATGAACGTCCCGTACTGCATCAGGGGCCACACGACCGGGTAGACGAAGCCCGGAAGCCCGTTCACGGCGTGGAACACGGCCTCCTCCCACGCCGGGACCACCTCGCCGGACGCCATCGCCATGGTTCCGAGCAGGATCAGTGCGCCCAGCACGAAGAGCAGTACATCCAACCGCCGGCGGCGGTACATGACCGGAGCCTACGCCCCGACGTGTCGATGTGCTCCGGCCGGTCGACGGTGACCACGCCACTCGTTCGTCTACTGTCCTTGAGGTGCGGACCCGCCCCTTTCTTCTCTGCCTGACGGTGGCCGCGGCGCTCCTGGCGGCCTGCGGCGAGAGCCGCGAGACGCCCGCGGCGGCCGACGCGCTCGGCGACGACGCCGTGACGGTGGGTTCGTTCAACTTCGGCGAGAGCGTCCTGATCGCCGAGCTCTACGCTCAGGCCATCGAGGCGGCGGGGATCCGGGTCGTTCGCCAGTTCAACATCGGCCCGCGTGAGCTGGTCGAGCCGGCGCTCGAGAAGGGGCTCGTCGAGATCGTCCCGGAGTACGCGGGGAGCCTCCTCGGGTACCTCCCGGGCGGCATCGCCTCGTCGAACCTGTCGACCGTGCGGGCGGACCTGGCGGCCGCGCTGGATCTGCGCGGCCTCGTGCTGCTCGCGTCGGCGCCGGCGCAGGACCGGAACGGGTTCGCCGTGACCGAGACCACCGCGCGCGAGCTCGGCCTCGTCGCCCTCTCCGACCTCGCGAACGAGCCCGGGCTCGTCCTTGGCGGGCCTCCGGAGTGCCCGCAGCGCGAGCTCTGCGAGCGGGGGCTGGAGGACCTGTACGGGGTGCGGTTCGAGTCTTTCGTGCCGCTGGACCAGAGTGGTCCGCTCACCGTCGACGCGCTCGTCCGCGGCCTCGTGGACGTGGCCCTGATCTTCACGACGAGCGCCGAGATCGTCCGGAACGAGTTCGTGCTCCTGCAGGACGATCGTCGTCTCCAGCCCGCCGAACACGTCACGCCGGTCGCGCGCGGGGATGTGGTCGATCGGTTCGGCCCGGAGCTGACCGGGGCGATCGACGCCGTCTCCGCGCTGCTCACCACGGGCGAGCTCCGGGCGCTGAACGCGCAGGTCGAGATCGACGGCCGGTCCTACGACGTCGTCGCGCGCGAGTGGCTGCTCGCCCACGGCCTCGTTGCCGACGGGAGATAGAGTCCGAGGGTGCAGACGACGGGGCCTCCTCCCTCCATCGGCCAGCGCAGCCTCCCCCGGCTCCGGCGACGACCGTCCGGCGAGGCCCCGCCGCTGCCGCACCAGATCGGCCGCAGCGGTCGGGTACTCCTGGTGCTCGTCGGCGTCGCGTTCGCCCTGCTGGTCGTCCTCGCCCTGATCGGCCCGAGCGCCGCGGCGACCGATCGCCTCGAATCGGCGATCCTCCGTTGGATCG
The DNA here is from genome assembly GCA_050692535.1 of Actinomycetota bacterium. Taxonomy (GTDB): domain Bacteria; phylum Actinomycetota; class UBA4738; order UBA4738; family HRBIN12; genus CALGFI01. The sequence continues at coordinate 10,101 of JBOGVL010000067.1, forward strand.
CCCGGTTTCGGACCGAGGCCGTGACCGACGTGATGCAGGCCTTGGACGGGGTCGCGAGTCGTTGGCCCCTCCGCATCCTGAGATGGGGAACGATCCTCACCCTGGTCCTCGTCAAGCGGTGGCGCCACCTTCTGGTGTTCGTCGGGTCGCTCATCGTGGTCGAGGCCGCGACCTACGCGCTGTCGCTGGGCGTCGGCCGGCCGAGACCCTTCGGCGTGGAGATCCTCACCGACTGGATCGGGTTCTCCTTCCCGTCGCGACCGGTGGCCGGGCTCGCGGTAACGCTGTTCGGGATGGCGTACGCGCTCGTCCCCGCGGGTCGTGCGCGCTACCAGGTCAAGTGGGCGGCCGCGATCGTCATCGCCGTCGTCTGCATCGCCCGGACGTACCTGGCGGTCGACCACCCGCCGGACCTGCTGGTCGGGGTCCTGATCGGGGTGACGGTCCCCATCGTGGCGTTCCGGTGGATCACCCCCAACGACGTGTTCCCGGTCACGTACGGCCGGGGGAAGACCGCGCACCTCGACGTGACGGGTCGCCGGGGCGAGGCGATCGTCAAGGCCGCCCAGGACCAGCTCGGCGTCAAGGTCGTCGAGGTCAAACCCGTCGGGCT
>JBOGVL010000068.1:0-10697 GCA_050692535.1 Actinomycetota bacterium
GAGCTGGCGACCGCCGTCGCCGGGCACGTCCTGGGGATCAACCCGTTCGACCAGCCGAACGTGCAGGAGGCGAAGGACGCAACGAGGGCGATCCTCGAGGAGGGCCGCCTCGGGGACCCCGGGCTCGACGACCTGGAGCCCCTGTTGAAAGAGATCGGCGCGGGCGACTACGTCGCCATCATGGCGTATCTCGACCCGACGTCTTCGACGGCGGACGCGCTCGCCCGGGCGCGGGTCGCGATCCGGGACCGGCATCGCGTGGCCACGACCGTGGGGTTCGGACCGCGGTTCCTCCACTCGACCGGGCAGCTCCACAAGGGCGGGGCGAACAACGGGGTCTTCATCCAGGTCGTCGACGCCGCCCGATCGACCGACGTGCCGATCCCCGGCCGACCGTACTCGTTCGGGACCCTGATCGACGCGCAGGCGCTCGGGGATCTGCGTTCGCTCCGGGCGCGCGGGCGCCGCGTTGCACGCGTGACGCTCGACGCGCTCATGGAGGTGGTCTGATGCAGCTCGGGATGGTCGGGCTCGGCCGGATGGGGGCGAACCTCACCCGGCGCCTCATGCGCCACGGCCACGAGGTCGTCGTCCACGACGTGAACGCCGAGGCGGTGCGGCGGCTCGAGGGCGAGGGCGCGACCGGCGCGGGCTCGCTCGAGGACCTCGTGCGGATGCTCCCCAAGTCCAGGTCGGCGTGGGTCATGGTGCCGTCCGCGTTCGCCGTCCAGACGACCGACCGTCTCGCCGAGCTGATGGACGACGACGACGTCGTGATCGACGGCGGCAACTCCTACTACCGAGACGATGTGGATCGGGCCGAGCGGTACGCGCATCGTGGCGTCCACATGGTCGACGTCGGGACCAGTGGCGGGGTGTTCGGCCTCGAGCGGGGCTTCTGCCTGATGATCGGCGGCGAGGACGACGTGGTCCGGCGCCTGGACCCGATCTTCGCCGCGCTCGCGCCGGGCGTCGACGCCGCCCCGCGAACTCCCGGTCGGGACGACGCGAATGCTTCGACCGCCGAGGCCGGGTACCTCCACTGCGGTCCGGTGGGCGCGGGCCACTTCGTGAAGATGGTGCACAACGGGATCGAGTACGGCCTGATGGCCGCGTACGCGGAGGGGTTGAACATCCTCCGGCACGCGAACGCCGGGGCCGTCGAGCGCGCCGCTGACGCCGAGACGGCACCGCTCCGCGACCCGCGCTTCTACCGCTACGACTTCGACGTCGCCGAGGTCGCCGAAGTGTGGCGACGCGGGAGCGTGGTCGCCTCGTGGCTGCTCGACCTCACCGCGGCGGCGATGCTCGAGGATCCGGAGCTCGGTGGCTTCGGCGGCCGGGTGTCGGACTCCGGCGAGGGACGATGGACGATGCTGGCCGCGGCGGACGAGGGCGTGCCCGTGCACGTGCTCTCGGCCGCGCTCTACGATCGGTTCGAGTCCCGGGGCGAGGCCGAGTTCGCGAACAAGGTGCTCTCGGCAATGCGCAGCCGGTTCGGCGGCCACGCGGAGACGTCGCCGGGCTGATCGGTCAGGCGCGAGGAGAGCGATCGTCGACCACGAGATCGGCGAAGTTGTCCGAGGACTTCCCGAACTCCCACCAGCCGTGGACCCACGGTTTCACATAGGCCATGCTGCGGCCGTACACGAGCGGGATCACCGCGACGCGCTCGGCGACGGCCATCCGGTCGGCCTCGTGGTACAGCTCCAGGCGGGCCCGGTCGATCCGCTCCTGGCGGGCACGCTCGATCAGGTCGTCGAAGGGTTGGTGGGAGAACCCGCCCTCGTTGGTCCGGCTGTCGCTCTGGAACAGCAGCCGGAGGTAGTACTCGGGATCTGGGTACCCGGGTAGCCAGCCGGTGAGGTACACGTTGGCGAGCTGCGTGAGCTTCGGCACGGAGTAGGCCAGTTCGATCGTCCAGGGGCGGATCTCGCTCTCGATGCCGAGCACGTCTCGCCATGTCTCGGTCAGCGCTTCGAGGTACGTCATCCACGTGTCGGAGCCGCCGACGGTCAGCCGCACCTCGCCGACCCCCGACCGCTCGAAGCACGCGCGTGCCGCGTCCGGGTCGAACGGCAGCACGATGTCGGGTGTGTGCCCCTGCAGCGCGGGCGGCACGATCCCGCCCCGCGCGACGACGAGGTTCGCCGGGACGGTTCGTTCGAACGCCTCTCGATCGACCGCGTACGAGAGCGCCCGCCGGAGCTCCAGGTTGGACAGCGCCGGGTCCGCGTGGTCGAACGCGACGTAGGCGGACCACGACGCCGCCCCCGACGTGGCGTCCGCCGCGAGATCCCCCACCAGATCGGCAAACCGGGGCGTGTACCGGATGGTGATCAGGTCGATCCCATCGGCGACGTACGCCTCGGCCGCGTCCTCGACCTCGGAGCGCACCAGCTCCACCCTCGTCGCGTTGCCCGGACGCGGTTGCTCGTACTCGGCGCGGCGCTCGAGCACCAGCAGGTCGTCGGTCCGGGACGCGACGCGGAACGCGCCGCTCACGACCTGCTCGGCCGGCTCCACCCAGGTGTCGCCGAGGCCCTCGATCGCGTGCCGCGGCTGCGGACCGCCGTCCGGCCGGTTCATCACGCTCATGAAGTACGGGGCCGGCGCGGCGAGCCGGAACTCGACGGTCCGATCGTCGAGCGCGCGGACGCCGATCGTGTCCGGGTCGGTGTTGCGGCCCAGGTAGTAGTCCTGGCCGTTCTCGATCACGAAGTAGATCGCCACCGAAGACCCGGGCGCGTCGGGGTTCAGCACGCGTTTGATGCCGAACTCGACGTCGTAGGCCGTGAGCGGCGTGCCGTCCGACCAGCGCAGGCCCTCGCGGAGGTGGAACACGTAGCGAAGGCCGTCGTCGGCGATGTCCCAGCGATCGGCGAGCGAGGGCACGATCGTCCGCTCGGGCCACGCCTCCACGAGGCGGTCGAACAGCTGCATGCAGAGCTGGATGTTCGGCCACGCGATCGCCGAACGCGGGTCGGCGTCGTTGGGGAGGAAGCTCGTCGCGATGCGAAGGGTCGCGCTCGGCGGCTCGGCGGGTGACGCCGGCGGCTCCCAGTAGGCGAACGCGCGTTGATACGTGTCGTTCGCCTCGGCGAACCGGAGCGACACGTGCAGCGCGAGCGCCAGCTTGAACAGGACCAGCGCGACTCCGTGCCGCTCGCCACGGCGCTCGAGGATCGGCAGCAGCTCGCGGTAGTACCCGATCGCCTCGTCGAGCGCGTACTCCTGGCGGGCACGATCTCCGGCTCGCGTGAGGTAGGTCACCGCCTTGTCCTCGTCCTCCGCCGCGAGCCAGTGGTGCGCGAGCAGGCCGGCGACCTCGTCCTCGCGCCCGGCGTACGTCGACTCCAGCCAGTCCGCGGCCTTGCGATGCAGGCGTGTCCGCTCGTCGGAGACCAGCGTGCGATAGGCCGCCTCCTGGATCAGCGCGTGCTTGAAGCGGAACTCGGGCTCGGGCCAGCGACGGCTCTCCCGCACGAGGTCGAGGCGCTGCAGGTCGGTGAGCGACTGCCGCACCGACCCGTCGCCCCCCGAGACGGCCTCGAGCAGCGGGAGGCCGAACTGGCGGCCGAGCACGGAGGCCGCCATGAGCGCCGCGTGCGGTCCGGGGTCGAGCCGGTCGATCCGCGCCAGGATGACCTTCTCGACCGTGGGCGGCACCTCGACGTCGACCGCGTGGTCGAATCGCCACCCCTCGCCCTCGCCGACGAGCGCGCCGGCGTCGGCCAGCGAGCGGACGAACTCCTCCAGGAAGAACGGGTTCCCGTCCGCGTGTTCGAGGATCCGCTCCTCCGTGTCGACCGGCAGCGTCCCCTCGCCGACGAGGGCGTGCAGGAGCTCGCGGCCGGCGTCCCCGGAGAGGGCCTCCAGGTCGATCTCGCGCGTTCGGTGCGGGAGCTCGCGGGCCGCGGACTCCTTCACGCGCCACGAGGGATGGTCACGCTCGGGCCGGCTCGTGAGCACGAGGAGGAGCGCCGAGACCTCCGTGTCGGCCATCAGCCGCTCGAGCAGCTGGAGCGACGTGACGTCCGCCCAGTGAAGGTCCTCCAGGGCAACCGCGACCGGTCCGTCCACGGCCAGCCGCGCGATCAGCTCCCGGAGCACCTCGAACGTCCGGAACTGCAGGGCCTCCGGCGACAGCTCGGCGAGGCGTTGCTGCGCCTCCGGCTCCAGCGTGAGGCCGAGCATCGCGCCGAGATAGGGGTAGACCTCCCCGACCCGCCTCCCGAACAGCCGCTCGAGGCTCCGCCGGAGCGCGACGCGCAGGCGAAGCTCCGGCTCGTCCGCGAGGACCCCGAGCCACGAACGCAGGAGGTCGCGGAACGGCCAGTAGGTCATCGACTCGCCGTAGGATACGCACCGGCCCTCGATCCACAGCGCGCGGCCGTGCTCCGGCGAGGACCGCTCGACCTGTTCGCGGAGCTCGCCGAGGAGCCGGCTCTTCCCGATCCCGGGCTCGCCGCCCAGGAACAGGATCGCCCCGGACCCGGCCAGGGCGGCGTCTACCGACTCTCGCGCCCGGGCGAGCTCGCGCTCGCGCCCGACCAGCCGTGCCTGCTCCAGCCCGAAGCCCCGGACGCCCGCCGCCGCCCGGACCCCCTCGACGCCGTAGGCGGTCACCGGCTCCGCCTTGCCCTTGAGCGAGAGGGACCGCGCCTCGCCCCAGTCGAACAGCGGGAGGATCCGCCGGCGGGTCGCCTCGCCGACGAGCACGGTCCCCGGCTCCGCCTGGGCCTGGAGCCTCGCCGCCGTGTTGACCGCGTCGCCGAGCGCGCCGTACTCGACCCGACCGCCCGCGCCGATCGCCCCGACGACGACCGGGCCGCTGTCGACGCCGACGCGAACGCCGAAGTCCGTGATCCCGAAGGCCGCCTCCACCTCGCCGGCGTAGGCGGCGATCTCCTCGATCGCCTGGAGCGACGCCCGGACGGCTCGCTCCGGGTCGTCCTCGTGGGCCTGGGGGGCCCCGAAGAGCGCCAGCACGCCGTCCCCGGCGAGGTCCTTCACCGTCCCGCCATACGCCTCGACGGCCCCGATCACCCGGGTGACGGCGTCGTTCACGACGAGCTTGAGCTCCTCGGGGTCCAGCCGCTCCGCGAGGCCCGTCGACCCGACGAGGTCGGCGAACATCGCCGTGACGACCTTGCGCTCCTCGCGGATCCCCGGCGAGCGATCCTCGTTCACGCGGTCATTCTGCCTGCATCCGGGCCGAGCGTGACGCGGTGAGCGGGCCCGATCGGCGGGGCCGTAGGATGTGCGCTTCGTGACGGACGACGGTGCCCGCGACCTCGCGCGCGCGGCCCGCGACCTCGCCGACCGGCTTCCGGAACGGCTGTGGCCGCTGGCCCGTGTCGCCTACAACTACCGGTGGTCGTGGACCCCCGGCGGTGAGGAGCTGCTCCGCGGCCTCGACCCGTTCCGGTACGAGCGGTGCCGGGGCAACCCCGTGCGCCTCCTGCACCAGCTCCCGGCGGCGACGCTCGAGGCAGCGGAGTCGGACGACGAGGTGGTCGCGCGCGCGGCCGAGCTCGAGCACGTGATCGACGAGGAGCTGGCGGCGCCGTCCCTCACCCGAGGCGAGGTGACCCCGGAGCACCCGGTCGCGTTCGTGTGCGCGGAGTTCGGCGTCCACCGGTCGCTGCCGATCTACCAGGGTGGGCTGGGAGTCCTGGCCGGCGACATCCTGAAAGGCGCCTCGGACCTCCGGCTGCCGATGGTGGGCGTCGGGATCCTCTACTCGAAGGGCAGCTTCCATCAGCGGCTCGACCCGACCGGGTGGCAGCACGACTACTGGACGGACACCGAGCCCGATCGGCTGCCGCTCGCGCTCGTGACGGCCGACGACGGGACCCCGGTCGTCGTCGAGGTCCCGGTGCGCAGCAGGAGCGTCCGGGTTCAGGTCTGGCGGGTCCAGGTAGGCCGCGTGCCGCTGTTCCTCTTGGACGCGAACCGGGAGGACAACGGCACCGCCGAGCGATGGATCACCTCCCGGCTCTACGTGGGCGATCGGACCGTCCGGCTCGAGCAGTACGCGCTCCTCGGAGTCGGCGGGATGCGCGTGCTGCGCGCCCTGGGGATCGAGCCGTCGGTCGTCCACGTCAACGAGGGCCACGGCGCCTTCGCGCCGCTCGAGCTGGCCGCCCGAGAGCGCTCGGCCGGCGCGACGCCGACCGAGGCCCTGGACCGGGCGCGGTCCCGAACGGTCTTCACGACCCACACGCCGGTGGCCGCGGGCAACGAGAGCCACGACGCGGCCACGGTGCTCGACGTCCTCGGCGGCCTCCTGTCGCCCAAGCAGCTCCGGGAGCTGGGGACGACCGACGGGGACGGCTCGGTGGGCATGACGACGCTCGGGCTGCGGCTGTCGAGGAAGGCCACGGCGGTGAGCCGTCTCCACGGCGAGGTCGCACGACGGATGTGGCGCCCGCTCTTCTCGGTGGCGAGCGACGACGACGTTCCGATCGACCACGTGACCAACGGGGTGCACGTCCCCACGTGGATGGCGCCTCGGATGCACAAGCTCCTGGACCGTCACCTCGGTGACGGCTGGCTGCGGCGAGGCGCCGACCCGACTACGTGGGCGCCCGTCGACGACATCCCCGAGGACGACCTCTGGCAGACGCGCGAGCAGCTCCGGGGCGACCTCGTCGCCTTCGTGCGTGAAGCCGACGCCGCCGCCCGTCTCGGCCGGTACGAGGACGCCTCGGCCGTAGAGGCCGTCGCGCACGCGTTCGAGCCCGACCGGCTCACGCTCGGATTCGCGCGCCGCGTGGCGACGTACAAGCGACTGCGCCTCCTCTACCAGGATCCGGGACGGCTCGAGTCGCTCCTCGGCAAGCCCGACACCGTGCAGTTCGTGATCGCCGGCAAGGCGCATCCTCGCGACACCGAGGCGAAGGAGGCCCTCGCCGAGCTGATCCGCCACCCCTTGGCGCCCGACGTCGCGCCCCGGATCGCGTTCCTCGAGGACTACGACCTCCACGTCGCGGCGCACCTCGTCGCCGGGTGCGACGTCTGGGTCAACCTCCCCCGGCCGCCGATGGAGGCGAGCGGGACCAGCGGCATGAAGGCGGCGCTGAACGGCGGCCTCAACCTCTCGGTGCCCGACGGCTGGTGGGCCGAGGCCTACGACGGCGCGAACGGCTGGGGTGTCGGCGACGGGACCACGTGGGAGGACCCCGAGGCGCAGGACGATCACGACGCGGCGGTCCTGTTCGACCTGATCGAGCGCGAGCTCCTGCCGATGTTCCACGACCGCGACGGCCGCGGCGTCCCTCGGGACTGGGTGGCCAAGGTCAAACACTCCCTTCGGGTGCTCGGTCCGCGCTTCGGGGCGGACCGGATGTTGCGCGAGTACCTCGAGCGCGTCTACGCGCCCGAGTGACGCTCCCCACGAGCGGGCGCGGCGAGCCCGGCCAGCGGCACGAGCGCCTCCGCCTCGGCGCGGATCTCGTCGCGACCGAGCAGGCGATCGAGCCAGGACGCCGGCAGACCGTCGACGCCGTCCCGGACTCCCAGAAGCGCCCCGGCGACCGCGGCGTTGGTGTCGGTGTCGCCGCCGAGCGACACGACCCGCCGAAGCTCGGTCTCGGCGTCGCCGGCTCGGACGAGCGCCTGGAATGCGACGCCGGCGGTGAACAGACAGAAGCCCTGATCGGGTCCGTCGATCGGGCGAGGCCCGCCGGCCGCCTCGACGAGGAACTCGAGCTCCTCGCCGCCCTCGAGGGACTCCACCGCACCGAGCGCGGAGCGCGCCGCGGGCTCGGCGTCCTCGCCGCGGGCCAGCCCCGCCACGGCGAGGGTGACCGCGAGCACCGCCGTCCGGCATCGCCGGTCGAAGTGCGTGAGCGCCGAGAGCGCCGGGGCGATCTCGAACAACGCGTCCGGCCGGTTCGCGTACGCGAGGCCGAGCGGGGCGCAGTACATCACCGAGCCGTTCCCGGCCGACACCTCCGGCCCCCGCTGCTCCCAGATCTCCCGCGCCGCGGTGCCGGCGTCCTCGCCCCGGTCGACCCGGCGGAGCACCCGGCCGGTGATCGTACCGACGTCGGGCGGGTCGCCACGGAACCACTCGAGGTGACGCTCGACGAGGTCGGCGGCGTCGAACCCCCGGGCCGCGGCCAGGCTCCGCATCAGGTTCCGGGCCATCGCGGTGTCGTCGGTCGTGGACCCGGGGGGGCGATCGAGCCAGGGCCGCTCGAAGGCCGGCAGCGGGTCGGGGACGTTGCGGCCGCGCAGGAACTCGAACGGCGCGCCGAGCGCGTCCCCGAGGGCAAGCCCCAGGCAGCTCCCCACGACGCGATCCACCAGATCCACGGCGCGCGATGGTAGCGGCGGCATCGCCGGGTCGGGGCAGCGGCGCGGTTGGTACCCTGAGTGGCCGCTATGGACAAGGTCGGACCTCGTCATCGCATGTGCCGCCGGGTCGGGCAGCCCCTCTGTGGGCGCCCCAACTGCCCGGCCATCAAGCGACCCTACCCGCCGGGCCAGCACGGCCGGGGGCGCAAGCGCATCTCCGAGTACAACGTGCGCCTGCTCGAGAAGCAGAAGCTCCGGGCGATCTACGGGGTCGGCGAGCGACAGATGCGGGTCTACTACGACCACGCGAGCCGCAAGATGGGGGTCACCGGCGAGGAGCTGATCCGTCAGCTCGAGACGCGGCTGGACGCGGTGATCCTGCGCCTGGGCTTCGCGCTCACCCAGCGCCAGGCCCGCCAGCTCGTCAGCCACGGCCACGTCCGCGTGAACGGGCGCCGGGTGGACGTGCCGAGCGCGCAGGTCAAGCCGGAGGACACGATCGAGATCTCCGACAAGGCCAAGAACTTCGTGTCGGTGCGCGAGGCAATCGAGCTGACGCCCGACCCGCCGCCGTACCTGTACCGGAACAAGGACCAGCTCCAGGGCACGCTCTCGCGCTACCCGGAGCGCTCGGAGATCCCCCTCCCGGTCCCGATCGACGAGCGGCTCATCATCGAGTTCTACTCGTAGCTCGCCCCTCCCTCGTCTCGGTCGCCCCCGACGCGTTCAGCCAGGGTTCCCGCTCTGGTCACGAGCCGGCTGCGTTCGCCGCCTAGCGTGCCGGGGGCGGGGAGGACCCGCCGAGGGAGCCACGCGAAACAAAGGAGGGGGACGGATGAGGAACCCACGCTCGGTCCACAGCGCGACCGTCGTCTTGGCAGCGGCGCTCGCGCTCGCGGTGGCGGTCCCCGCCGGAGCCGTGACGCCGATCCAGCCGTACGCCGGAGGGCTCGACGGTTACGAGACCGTCGCCCTCCTCTCGGTCGCCGACCAGGTGCCCGAGGCGGGCGGAAGCGGTCTGTACCAGATGGTGGGCATCCCCGACGGTCTCGGAGCGCACCCGAACGGGGATGGGACGTACACGGTGTACATGAACCACGAGCTGACGCAACCCACCGAGTCGACGCCGAACGTCGGCGGCGCCGCCAACCGAGGGGCCATCGTGTCGAGGTACGTGATCGACGCCGACGGCAACGTCCTGTCCGGCGAGCGCGCGTACGACACGGTGTACCAGGACACCAGGCTGGTCGGCCCGGCCGCCGAGGTCGGCAACGCCACGCCCGCGTTCTCGCGCTTCTGCTCGGCCACCCTCGTCGGGGAGGAGGAAGGCTTCGATCGGACGCTCTTCTTCACGAACGAGGAGGACTCGTCGGCGGCGACGTTCGACGGCAAGGGCGGTCAGAGCGTGGTCATCGCCGACAACGCGGCGTTCGCCCTTTCCCGTCTCGGGCACTTCGCGAAGGAGAACGACGTCCCGCAGCCGCGCGACGACGAGCTTACGGTGATCTTCACCCTCGAAGACGGCCCTTCCACGCCGGACTCGCAGCTCTACCTCTACGTCGGCACCAAGAAGCCAGAGGGCAACGTCCTCTCTCGCAACGGGCTGAACAACGGACGCCTGTTCGTGTTCGTGGCCGACGATCCGTCGATCGCGATCGAGGGCGACTTCACGAGCGGATCGGTCCCGGGTCACTGGGTGTTCGTTCGGCGGGCCGCCCAGAAGGACGCCGCGCAGCTCGAGGAGGCCTCCGACGCGCTCGGCGCGCTGGGATTCGTCCGGATCGAAGACGGCGCGTTCGGCAAGGTCAGCCGTGACGACTTCTACTTCGTGACGACGGGTAGCAGCTTCACGGCGGACGGCGCTACGTCGCCGGCCAACCTCCTCGGCCGGGCTTACCACCTCGAGCTCGATCCCACCGACCCCCTCGGGCCGGCCACGTTGAACGTGATCTACAACGGGGCCGAGGTCATCGCCGCCGGCGGCGACATCGCGATCAGTCCGGACAACATCGACACCAGCGAGTCCTACCTGATGATCCAGGAGGACGGCACGGCGGAGAGCCGTCCGGTGATGGCGGCGCACGGCCGAGACGGTCAGATCTGGCGGTTCGACCTCGCCGGCGGCGTGACGCCCGACGCCTCGACGGCGACGCCCGTCGCGACCCTCACCCCGCCCGGCAGAGACGGTGTCGCGGTCGGCGCCGGGATCTGGGAGACGAGCGGGATCATCTCGACGGCGTTCCTCGGCGAGGACACCTGGCTGTTCGACGTCCAGGCGCACGCGCCGACGGCCGCCCCGGGAACCGGCACGGTCGAAGATGGTCAGCTGCTGCTCCTGCGGCCGGCCGCCGTCTAGGCACATCCACCGATGCGATCGAGCGGGGCCGTGA